>CAMBZO010000051.1 GCA_945872195.1 Akkermansia muciniphila
GCAATGAGGTGCATGGCGGGAGTGGACGGCGGCGCGGCGCGAAACATTCTCGCCAAGGAGCAGGCCTTGGCCAAGCCACCTCGCTAGGGCGGAGAACAATTCGTTGCCTTCCCGATTCGATTGAACATCATCCCACTCATGAATCAGACCGTCTCGACTGACGACTTGAACCGCCGCGCGTTTGTGCAGCGCAGCTCCTTCGCCGCCATGCTGGCCACGCTCGGTGCCGTGGAGTTGCGCGCGCAAGCGCAAGCGCCTGCGGAGAAGAAAGCCGCCTTCACCGTGAACGTCGCCGTCATCGGCCTCGGGCCATGGGGACGCGAGATCGTCAACGCGCTCGGGCGCACGAAGGAGGCCAAGCTCGTCGCCATCTGCGACACCTATCCCGCGATGCTCAAGCGTTCGGCGGACAATGCTCCGGGTGCGGCGCAGGAGAGCGATTACAAGAAGGTGCTCGCGAACAAAGACGTGCAGGCCGTGGTCATCGCCACGCCCACGCACCAGCACAAGCAGCTCGTCACCGAGGCGCTCGCCGCCGGGAAGCACGTCTATTGCGAAGCCCCGCTCGCCCACACGGTCGAGGACGCGCGGGCGATTGCGCAGGCGGCGAAGAACACGCCCACGGCGGTCTTCCAGGCCGGGCTACAATTACGCTCCGACACGCAGCGGCATTTCCTCATGCAGTTCATCCGCTCCGGCGCGCTGGGCAAAAATATCTTCGCCCGCGCGCAGTGGCACAAGAAGCAGAGCTGGCGCAAGGCCTCGCCGAATCCCGACCGCGAGCGCGAAATCAACTGGCACCTCCGCGCCGAACAGAGCGCCGGACTCGTCGGCGAAATCGGCATCCATCAGGTGGACAACAACTCGTGGTTCCTCAAGGACCAGCCCGTCGCCGTCACCGGCTTCGGCGGCATTCTGCACTGGACCGACGGGCGCACGGTGGCCGACACCGCGCAGTGCGTCTTCGAGTATGGGCAGGGCGTGAACTTCAGCTACGACATCTCGCTGGCGAACTCCTTCGATTCCGATTACGAGATGATTTACGGGACCGAGGCGGCGGTGCTGATGCGCGGCGCGAAGGCGTGGATGTTCAAGGAGTCCGACGCGCCGCTGCTGGGCTGGGAGGTCTACGCGCGCAAGGACAACTTCCAAAAGGAGACGGGCATCGCGCTCGTGGCCAACGCCACCAAGCTCGCCGCGCAGGGCGATCAGGCGGAGGAAACCTCGCCGGTCAACACGTCGCTCTTGTCTGCGCTGGAGGCTTTCCTGACGAATGCGAACGAAGTCACTACCGCAGTCGAAGACTTCAAAGCCACCTTCGGCGACGCCGACAAGGCCGCGCTCACGAAGCACCTCGTCACCGTCCCGCGTCAGCCGGCAGCCACCGCCCAAGACGGCTTCGAGGCCACGGTGAGCGTGCTTAAGGCCAGCGAGGCCGTCGCGAAGAAGACCCGCATCGTCTTCGCGAAAGAGTGGTTTCAGGTCTGAGCGCTGCTGACTGCCCGGCCGCTGCCGTTCGTAGTGGCCGCTTAATCCGTCACGGCTTCTCAGGGACAGGCGATCGCCGCCAGTCAAACCACCGCCACTTCGCGCCGCCTTCATCGCGGTCGCGCTTGGCGATGCCGAAGAGGAACGAGGCGTGGGAGTTGGTCGGGCTGTTGTCGAGACGGAGGAGGTTCCAGAGGATGGAATGGCTTTCCGCGCCGGTGCGAAGGTTCTTGTCGTAGCGGAAGACGGACCACACGGGCGACCAGTTGCGTTCGATGGACTTGTTGTTCGGGATGAGCGGCTCGAGCGGGGCGAACAACTGAAAGCGCTCGCGCCCGTCGAGTTCCTTCCGCGCGGTGAAGATGGGCCACAGGTCGGTGCGGGTCTTGGCTTCGCCGGTCACGGTGTTTTTCTCGGAGAGGTCGCTGTAGAGGAAGATCAGGAAGCGGGTGCGCTCGCGGTCGAGCGGCTCGGCTTGGGCGCGGTTGTATTTGTAGAGCGGCCAGAGGAGGAAGTCGCTGGTGAGAATGGCGTTGGTGGAGTGGCTGTAGAAGGGCCAGACGCGGTTCATGTGCTTGCCCTCGCCGCGTGCGAAGGCGACGAGCGGCCAGGGCGCGCCCCACTCCTGATACTTCTTCTCGCGGTCGTCAGTGAACGTGAAGAACGGCCAGAGGTAGGTGGAGGAGTCGCGTTGCGGGGAGCGGTAGTGGCTGTAGAGCGGGAGCAAGGCGTGCTGATGGACGGGGTTGGTGGTGCCGACGCCGCTGTGGCTGTTGAGGAAGAACGGCCAGCCGATGAAGAGCCGGTCGTGGCCGGGCGTGAGCTGTTCGAGGCCAAGGTAGTTCGTGCTGGTGAAGGGGTCGCGGTGCTCGTGGCCCATGAGCGGCCAGAACTGCCAACCGTCGAGTTGCGTGCCGTGGCGGAGGTGGAGGAAGGGGAAGGCGAAGTTTTCCGTGACCACGTCCTTCTTCACCGTCCGTGAGTAGAGCGGGAAGAGGCGGAACGTGATTTCATCGCGGAGGAGACGATCCTTGAGCGTGCCCCAGAAGGGCAGGAGCGCGGTGTAGTTTTGAGAAGGGTCAGCGGCGCGCCGCTGGAAGTAGAACGGGAAGAGGGTGAACCTGTCGGAGCGTTTTTCATCCTGCGTCTGGCCGCCGGAGAAGTTGAGGACTTGGAAGAGGTGCCAGCGATACTCCGCGCCGAAGCGGTCGTAGGAGAGAAAAGGGTAAAGGATGTCGTATTCCTCCATCTCGACGTCGGGTCTCACCGTGCGCGACCAGAAGGGCGGGACGGCCCAGGTGGTCTGACCTTCGGAAACTTCCTTGTAGTAAAGCGGCCCGAGCCATTCCTCGCGCGTGCCGGGGGACAGCGTCAGGGAGAACTCATGCGCGAACGGGCCAGCGGCCCACTCGGCCCCGACAAGCCAGCCGCCACCCACAGGCATCAAACACAGGAGGAAAGCCAGACGGATGCGTTCCAAGAAATTGGCGGTGCGATGAACCACGCGAGCAGGATGGTAGAAGAGCAGGGTTTTGGGTCAAGTTTCGCCGCCGCAGACCTTCACGCGGCGGGTGGGGCATAGGGATTCTGCTTAATTGACATTCATGCACTGGCCACTAGGCTTGTGTTAGTTAGTTGAGGTTCCAATTGTTCCCGGGTCCTCAAGCCCAGTGGCGGGCGTGCATTCCCGTCACTGGGCTTTTTCTTTTCTCCAGCCGAGTTTCAGTAGCAGTTGCAACACCGCCGGGAGGAATGTCAGCGCCGCAATCATGCAGGTCGCCGTGCCGACCGCCATCACGTAGCCGAGGCTCTCGATGCCCTGGTGCTTGGCGAGGATGAGGCTGCCGAACCCCGCGATGGTCGTCAGGCCGGACACGAGCACTGCCAGCCCGGTGCTGCGAGCGAGGATAGACGGGTTCTTCTCCTCGGCGAACCGGTTGAGGATGTGAATGCCGTTGGTCACACCGATGCCCACGACCAGCGGTAGCGTCATGATGTTCGCCGGGTTGAAGGGGATGCCCATCCAGCCCATGAAGCCCACCATCCACACCGTCCCGATCGCCACCGGCAACAGCGCCAGCACCACGCACACGAGCGAGCGAAAGTGAAGGAACACCATCAGCGCGATGGCCGCCGTCGCATACCACGCGGCCTCGATGTAGCTGTCCTTGAGCAACGTGGTGTATTCGAGGAGTTGCACGGGCGTGCCGGTCACGTTCGGGTCCACGGTGCGCAGTTCCTGCACGAAGGCCTCCTGCGGCTCGCGCTGCCACACGTCGCCCTTGGGAAAGACTTGGAGCAAATACTTCCCGGTCATGCCGATGAAGCGGTTGCGCAGCGGCGTGGGCAAGTCCTCCGCCCGCAGCGCGCTGGCCTGCTGGCTCGCAAGCGCGGTGAAGGTGTCCTGCAAATCGTCGAGCAACGCCTGTTGGTAAAACGCCGTCTGCTGAGCCGCCTGCGCCGGGGACGCAGCTACCAGCGCGTTGCGCCAAGCCTGCACGGCGTCCTTCAACGAGCGGAACTGCTGCGCCAGCTTCGCGTCGCCTTCCTTCCGCACCATGTCCTCCGCGAGGCCGACGAAGCCTTGGAACGAGAAGAGCACTTGGAGCAACTCCGGCACGTTCGTCGGCTGCATATCGCGCGGCGCGAACTTCACCGTGCTCGCGTCCGCCTTCACCTGCCGGATGAGCGCGAGCTTGGGCGTCGCGTCCTCGGCGAGGAACTGGCTCATGGACCGCACATTCGCGACCGTCGTGAGGTTCGTGAGCTGGTGCTCCAGTTGCGCCGCCTGCTGCAAGTTCGTCGCCACCACCGCGCCAAACAGCACGGAGTTCGAGGCCGTGTTGATGAGCTTCTTCTCGAAGACCACCGCCGGCAAACCCGCCGACTGCATGTTCAGCAGGTTGTAGTCGAAGTGAACCTTGTCGAACCTCGCCACGCTCAGGACGCACAGCACCGCCGTCACCACCAGCACGGTGATGGGGCGGTTCAGCCAGATGCGCTCGAACTGCGCGCGGCGGTCCACCGGCGGCGCGATGTGGTCGATGACGTTCTGCTTCCCGCGCAGCAGCAGCACCGGCAGCAGCGTCATCATCGGCGCGAGGCAGACGAGCAGGCCGCCGCCCGCGATGATGCCCATCTCCTGGATGCCCTTGAAGTTCGTGATGCCCATCGCGAAGAACGCCGCCGCCGTCGTGGCCGCACCGGTGAAGATGCCTTGCCCCGTGTTGACCATCGCCAGCGTGATAGCCTCGCGCTCGGTCTTGCCCAGTCGGAGTTCCTCTTCGAACCGCGCCACGAGGTGCGCGCCGAAATCAATCGCCAGCCCAATCAGCATCGGCGCGAAGGTGATGGTCAGAATGTTCAAGTGCCCGACCGTCAGCGTGGTGTAGCCCATCGTGTAAACCAGCCCGACCACCAGCACCGCGTTGGCCTTGAGCGGTCGGCCCGACTCCGCGTAGCCGTAGATGAAGATGAACAACACCAGCACCAGCGACACGAGGGTCGCGAGCGTCGAGTCGTATTGCGATTGCGCCATCTCGTCGAACTCCAGCACCGGCTCGCCCGTGACGCCCACGCTCACGCCGGGCACCTCGCGCTTCGTCGCCTCCACCAGCACGCGCAGCCGTTCCACCGCAGCGCCGTTCAAGTCCTCGTGCTTCGCGTGCGCGGTGACGAGATACATCTGTCCGCCGCCGAAGGTGATATACATCTCGCGCTCCGCCTCCGGCCCGCCGCCGAAGAGCGCGCTCACGCCGGGCGACGGCGCCTTTCCCGGCCGGTGCAAGCTCTCCCGAGCCTCGCCCACGATGCGCTCCAGCGCCGGCAGCGCGCCGAGCATGGATTCGTTCTCCGCGTTCGTCGCCTGCTTCGCCGTGAGGAACTGCTTGTTCAGGATGGTGAACAGCGAGACGAGGTTGGTCGCCTGCGAGAAGTTTTGGATGAACGGCTGGTAGTCCTTCACCTTCTTCGACAACTCCACGAGGTCGGCCTGTGGCACGAAGAGCAGCGCCTTGGTGCCCATCAGCTTGAGGTCGCCCTTGTAGAAAACATCCGTGAACAGGTTCGTCTCCGCCTCGAGTTTCGCGCCGAGCCGCTCGACGAACTGCCGGTTCTTGTCCTGCCGATCGCTCTCGACGATGACCACGAGGTCGTCTTGGCCGGGGAACTCCTGCTTAAACTCGAGGAAGTTCTGGTGATACTTCTTGTCCGAGCCGACGAGGTCGTTGCGGCTGGTGCTGAACTTCAGCCCGTGGAACGTGTAGAACAGGCAGACCACGAACAGCAGCACCTGCGGATAGAAGAACGCGCGCGGGTGCAAATACACCGCGTCCGCCAGCCGGGTGAGGAGGCGTTGGACGAAGGAGGTCTTGTCAGTTGAAGTGCTCAACGAAAACTTGGTGGCGAACATACAGAGGGGACCGTGGGTTCAGGAAGCGCGAACACGACAAGCAGTCGCAGAAACACCGTCCCGAAAATTCCCCTTTCCCGCCGACAGCAGGTTGTTAGCTTCAGCCGTCACCGCCACTTAACTCGTTCACCTCATGCCCACAATCACCCGCCGCACCTTCCTGCGTCACACCTCGCTCTCCGCGGCGACCGCCGCCTCGCTGCATCTTACCAGCGGCGTGCGTGCTCAAAGCCCGAACAGCAAGTTCACCATCGGCCTCATCGGCCCCGGTGGCATGGGCACCGGCCATCTCAAGACCCTCGTCAAGAACGACGCCGTGGACCTCGCCTACGTGTGCGATGTGGACCAGAACCGCTTGGCCGCCGCTGTTAAAAACGTCACCGACGCCGGGCGAAAAGCGCCCAAGGCCGTCGGCGACCTGCGCCGCATTCTTGAGGACAAATCCGTGGACGCCGTCTTCATCGCTATGCCGGATCACTGGCACGCGCCGGCCACCCTCCTGGCCTGCGACGCCGGCAAGCACGTGTATGTCGAGAAGCCCGGCTCGCACAATATCCGCGAAGGCCGGCTGATGATCGAGGCCGCGCGCCGCACCAAACGCGTCGTGCAAGTCGGCACCCAAACCCGCAGCTCCGCGCACATGGCGGAAGCGACGGCGAAGGTCCGCAGCGGGGCCATCGGCGACGTGCTGGCCTGCCGCGTCTGGAACAGCCAACTCCGCCGCAACATCGGCAAAGCCCAGCCGTCCGCGCCGCCCGCAACACTGGACTTCGACAATTGGATCGGACCCGCGCCGATGGTTCCTTACAAGTCCACGCTGCTCCACGGCATCTGGCGTTGGCAGTTCGCGTTCGGCAGCGGCGACATGGGCAACGACGGCGTGCATGACCTCGACGTGGGCCTGTGGGGCTTGAACGTTGGCTTCCAGCACCCGAGCCGCATCGCCGCGCTGGGTGGGAAGTATTTCTTCGATGACGACCAGCAGTTCCCCGACACGCAGACGTGCATCTTCGAGTGGGATTTCGCCGGTGGAAAAAAGAAGCAGCTCATCTACGAGCAGCGCATCTGGGCGCCCTACAAGCAGGAGACCTACGAGAACGGAGACGCGTGGTATGGCACCAAGGGCTACATCATCGGCGGCAAGGAATCGGGCTGGCAGATGTTCGAAGCGAAGAACAAACCAGTCGAGTCCGGCAAAGGCTCACCCGACCTCCCCGCGCATCACGCCAACTTCCTCAACTGCATCAAGACCGGCGCGCGGCCGAACGCGGACGTGGAAATCCACCACTACTCCGCGTGCCTCTGCCACCTCGGCAACATCGCCACGCGGCTGGGCCGCACGCTGAACTTCGACTCGGTGAAGGAGCAGTTCATCGGCGACGCCGAGGCGAACGCGCTGGTCAGCCGCACGTATCGGAAGGAAGGCCACTGGGGCGTGCCGAAAGCGTAGCGCGCGCGCCGGTCTGTGCTACTCCCCCTCGGCGAGCCTGCGGTAGAGCGTGGCGAGGCTCACGCCGAGCACCTTTGCAGCCTGTTCCTTGTCGCCGCCCGCTTGTGCGATGGCGCGATGGATGTGCGCCGCCTCTTGATCGCGCATGAAATCTCTGAGATGGCCGATGGGCTGGTTCAGTGAGCTCGGCACAGGTGCGGACGTCCTGCCGTTCGCAGGTTTGAGCGGCGCAGCGAGCACGGTGGTGTCGCCGCTGGGTGCGAGCGCGACCTCGGTGTCGGAGAAATCAGTTTTTCCCAGCGGGTGAAGGATCGGCGGCAGGTCGTTGAGCTGGATGAAGCCTTCCTCGCACAACGCACTGGCGCGCTCGATGGCATTCTCCAGCTCGCGCACGTTGCCCGGCCAGGTGTGCGCGTGCAGCGACTCCAGCGCGCGGCGGCTGATGCTGAAGGGGTGGAGGCCGCGGTCGGCGGCCTTGCGGCGGAGGAAGTGCGTGACCAGCAGCGGCAGGTCATCGAGCCGCTCGCGCAGCGCGGGCATGGGGATGGAGATGACGTTGAGCCGGTAGTAAAGGTCCTCGCGGAAGCCACCCTTTTTGATGAGCTCCTCGAGCGGTTCGTTGGTCGCGGCGATGACGCGGACGTTCACATACACGGACACGTTGTCCCCGACCGCGCGCACCTCGCGCTCCTGCAAAACCCGCAGCAGCCGGCTCTGCAACACCGGCGACATGGAGCCAATTTCATCGAGGAAGATCGTCCCGCCGTCGGCCTCCTGGAACAAACCCTTCTTGTCCGCGATGGCCCCGGTGAACGCGCCTTTCCGGTGGCCGAACAGCTCCGACTCCAGCAAGTGCTCCGGCAACGCACTGCAATTAATCGGCACGAACGGAGCGGCTCCGCGACGGCTGTTGAAGTGCAGCGCCTTGGCGATGAGTTCCTTGCCTGTGCCGCTCTCGCCGCGCAGCAGCACGGTGCTCTCGGTGTCCGCCACACGCTCCACCATGCGGAAGACCTGCTGCATGGGCGGCGCGCTGCCGATGATTTGGTTGAACTGGTATTTCCTCTTCAGCTCCTTGCGCAGGTAGGCGTTCTCGGAGACGACCTCGCTGTGGGAAAGCGCCTTCCAAAGCTTGAGCCGCAGCTCGACGGCTTTGAACGGCTTCTGCAAGTAGTCGAACGCGCCGAGCTTCGTCGCCTCCACGGCGATCTCAAACGACCCGTAACCCGTGATGACGATGACGATGGGCGGCGGGTTGAGCGCGCGGGCGCGCTTGAGAATGTCCATGCCGGTCGGGCCGGCCTTGCCGAGGTTGAGATCGGTGATGACAATCTCGGGGACAAGACTCTCCACTGCGGCCAGCGCAGCAGTGCCATCGTTGAACGGAATGACCTCGTGGCCCTCTGCCCGGAGAATCTCCGAGACGATTTGGATGCTCAGCAAGTCGTCTTCCACCAGCATCACTTTGGCCATGCTCCAAGCGTAAGGAGGGCGCAGGGGAGCGGCAAGTGGGGATTGGGAAAGCGGCCGAAGAAAGTAATTAGCAATCAGTGGTGCGGACAATCCGCGGCACTAACTACTAATCACTTTTCCACCGCCCTCACTTCTCCAGCAGCCACTTCGCGGCAGCCGCACGGTCCGCCTTCGCGGTGGCCGTCAGCGCGCCGGCCGCGTTTGCCGACTGGTAGAGCTTCGTCGCCAGCGCGGGGGCGGACTCGCCGCCAATCCACAACTTCGCCGGCGCATTCAGCGCGAGCAGCGCGGGCAAATCCCCATACTTGGCGCCGCCGGGCAGGAAGCCCGGGTCGCGGTAATCCAGCAGCTTGCCAAAGCGGAAACCGCCCGTCTCCACCGCCGCCCGGTCAATCCCCTCGCGCGCCACGGCGCGCGCCGCGGCCACGATGGGCCCCGTGCCGCCGAAGCCCGCCACGTCCACGCTGGTCGGCTTCGGGTGCTGCGGGCTGGTCTCGTAGCTGCGGAGATACTTCACCAGCGTCAGCACGTCGTGCGCGCGCTGCGCGAAGAGCGTGTGGTTGTAGCCAAACGTGAAGCCGGCGAACTCGCGCGGATTGGCGACGAGCCGCGTTTGCTTCACCGCTTGCCCGTCCTTGAGGAACTCGCCTTGGAAGAGCAGGTCCGCGCCGAGCACCGTCGCGCCCGCGTCCACGAGCTGCTTCACCTCGGCCTTCACGGAGCCGTCGGCGTTGAAGAGCGCGGCCTTGCCGGAGTCGTCCAGCCACACCACCGCGCGGCCATTCCACTTCTTCGGGTAAAGCCACGAGACGGGCAACTCCTCGCCGTGCGTCTTGTTGCGGAGCAGACCCGTCATCTCGACGAAGCCGCCCCGATCCGCCTTGTTCTTCAGATCCCACTCGACCTCGCCCGCCGTCGCGAGCGTGCGTCCGATGACTGCCTCCACGCCGCTGCCGATGACCTTGCGGAAATTCTCCGGCGAAGTCGCAGCCGCGTTGACCTGCTTGTCCGCGTCCGTCTTCAGCCAGCCCAGCAGCTTGCGCTCGAAGTCCGCGTCGTCGGCCTTCGGCGCCTTGTGCGTGCTGTCATCCCACACCGTGAGCTGCGCGCGGGACAGCCGCTCGTAGTCGCGCTCGAGGACCGGGGCTTTCAGGCCGAGTTTGAAGTGCTGGTTCACCCAGTTGTAAAAAGCCGTGCGGGAGACGGCGTTGTAGTTGTGGGGGAAATGCTCGCCCCGCTGGAGCATCACGTTGTTCGGCGCGCCGAGGAATGTGTAGAGCTGCTTCAGCTCGGGGAAACCCTTCGTGAACATCTCCTTGGTCCAGTCGTTCGCCGTCGTCATGCCCTGCGGCTTCGGCGCGAACAGCCCGGCGAACTCGATGTTCCCCGTGTTCACGCGCAGCAGGCAGGAGCTTTCGCAAGTGCAGCCGCCCTGCATCGCCGTGCTCACCATCACGGCGGGAAACGACAGCTTCACGCGCGGGTCCACCGCCGCGAGCAACATCGTCTGCGTGCCCCCGCCGCTCGCGCCCGTCATCGCGATGCGCTCCGGGTCCACGTCCGCCAGGCTGAGGACGAAGTCCAGCGAGCGCACCGCGTTGAGCGTCTGGAGCCCCATGATGCTCTGCAAATTCGCCTCCGCCTGCGGGCTGTAGAGGCCCCAGTTCTCCGCCGTGTTCATCTCGGGCCGTTGCTTGGCGA
>CAMBZO010000052.1 GCA_945872195.1 Akkermansia muciniphila
GTCGTCTGGGTCGGTGAGTTTGGCCGCACGCCGCGCATCAACGCGAACCTCAGCCGCGACCACTGGCCGCAATGCTACACGGCGTTGCTCGCCGGCGCGGGAGTGAAGAAGGGTTTCGTCTATGGCGCGTCCGACAAGCACGGCGAATAGCCCGCCGACAAGCCCGTGAAGCCCGACGACCTCGCCGCGACGATCTACCACCTGCTCGGCATCGACCCGCACACCGAAGTCCGCGACACGCTCAACCGCCCCGTGCCCATCAGCTACGGCAAGGCCATCACGGACGTGATGGTGTGAGAGGCTATCGCAGGCTCACGGTGACCGTTTTCTTATCGTAGGCCAACGCGCGTCCGGCAGGCGGCTGTGGGGGCTTGGGGTATCCTGAGGAAGACATCAGTTCCTGCATAGTATCCGGGGTGTTTCCCAAATCCTGAACGCGCTTACGGAGCACTCGGTTGTAGAGGTTCAACTGCGCTTGGTAATCACCTGGCTGGGCTGGAGCGTAGGCGTTCATGGCTTGCGCCGGCATGAAGCGGCGCTCCACGGCCACCGTGAGTTCGGCGTCTGGCGGCGGTAGTGGAGTGGCGGCGGCATTCGGGTCGGCCAGCTTTGATGTCACTGGGGCTGCGCCATCTCCGGATTGCCCCGCCTGGCCTCCCTCCGCCGGAGCGGCTGCTTCCGATTTCGATTTCTTCCGGCAAGCGGTAACGCCAAGCAGAACAATCACCGCGAGGGCGACACCAAGGATTCGAGACATAGATGGAAAGGAGTTCAAGGAGCTAGTGCCTGAATGATGCTGGGGATGCCAATGTCCGTGTAGAGCGTTGCCTCCACATGGTAATCACCATAGATGACCGTGGCTTTCTTGCCATGCCGGAGCGAAAGCACGTTGCCCGTGTTGGCGAATTTACCATCCTCAATCCAAACACCAGCCGGGTTACTGATGGTCCAAACAGCCGGGTCGTATTCCTTGAGGCCGTCCTTGTCGTTCCCCCTCTCCTCGATCCACGCCCACTTGGAGGCGGGACGATTAACCATGGAGCTCCGGAACTTGTTGATTTGGGTCCGCGCAGTATTTATGTGGGTGTTCATGCCTTGATTGGGGTTGTTGCCGCCAATCCCGTTAAAGGAATAGGAGAACGGATAATTGGGACGGCCAGCGGCGTAGGAACCGGCATACGGCCCAGTATTGGGGCCACCTCGATTGTTCCAGACCTTGTCGGACGCGCAGCGAAGCATCGTGTTACCGTTGGTTCGAATGGTATCATCCAGGGCCTGTAGGTATGGCGCTATGGTGCTTCCCTTCAAGGGCCGGGGAGTGGCGGTGATATTGTTGTTCGCACCGGGGGCAGCCCCGAACTGGTAATGGATAGCGTCCTCAGGCTGATTGCCGTTTGCATTCTGGGAAGGTCCGGTGAAAAAAGTATCGTCGAAGTCCTGCGTATAAAGCGCCGTCGCCAGGCCGAGCTGCTTGGTGTTGCTCATGCACTGGGCCTGCCCAGCCTTCGCCTTCGCCTTCGCCAGCGCCGGCAGAAGCATCCCTGCCAGAATCGCGATTATGGCGATGACGACGAGCAATTCGATGAGTGTGAAGCCAGTGACCCGATGGGGGGATCTGGTGGGAGGGTTCGATGCTTTCATGCGTTCGGTTGGTTGCCAGTGAGTGCGTCGGCCTGATTAAGGCTTACTCACTCGTTACAAGAAAACCCCGCACAGGTAAAGTGGGTTCTTCAAGCGCGCGGCGCGGCAGTGTCACGCTGCGCGCCTCACACCTCCACCAGCGTCGTGTCCCGGCGGCCGCGCGCGAGGGTGGCCCCACCCCTCCTCCGGCCTGCGGCCACCCTCCCCTCCTCCGAGGAAGGGAGCAGGCGCGCGCCATTGCCGTCAGGTTCCCTTGCGCCGCTGCGTCTTGGCGTCCTTGCGTTAAATGCCCAGCCCCGAAATGCCTGTGCCCGCGCTGCCGCCGCTTGGGGACGGACTCCGACCGGCTGGGCGGGCAGTCCGATGCCTTGGGGAGCCGGAGCGATGGGCTGGAAAGCCACCCCGACGCCTTGGGAACCCACCCCGACCGCCTGAGCCGGCATCCCGATGGCCTGCTTGAGCACGTCGGCGGCATGGGGAGGCACTTCGACGCCTTGAGGACCCATTCCGATGGCTTGGGTGGGCAGGTCGGTAGCCTGGGGAGGCACGTCGGTGAGGTCCAAGTGCCTTCCCAGACGGTTTTTACGCGGTTCCAGCCTAATTACTCTCCTTTCAGCCGCCTCAGCATCTCCAGCAGCGCCGTCACAATCTGCGTCGAAGCCTGCTCTTCCAAGCGGTTCGTCCCCAGCCACGTCTCGTAGCCGCCGAGGCGATGCTGCTCGGGCGTTGGCAGGTAGCCGTAGTAGCCGTTGGCAATCGAGTGCGTGAAGCTCGGCTTGAAGGGATTGCGCGCCTTCAGCTCCAGCCCCGTCTCCACGAACGTCTCGCAGGGAATGCCGGTGATACCCACGTCGCCCACGCGCAGCGCCTGAATCGGAATCGCCAGCCGCGCCGGATACTCCGCCATGCCCAGCGTGCGCTCCGCGTAAATCTCCTCCAGCGTTGCCGCACGCGGCAGCGTCCTCGGACGCGCGAGCACTTCCCTCGCGCGGGCAATTTGCTCAGGCGTCACCCGACGCGTGCCGACTTCCAGCTCACGGAGCTGCGCACCCAGCGGCACCCAGTCGTGATACTGAATGCCTTGCAACGCCTTGAACGCGACCGCCGCCACGTCATCCGCCACGAGCCGCATCCGCGCGTAAGGCTCGTCGCGCGTGCCGGGCTTGCTGAAATCAATGTTGTTGATGTTGCCGCTGGTGCCGTTGGCCAGCATCGCGACGAAGGCCGGACTTTGGCGGTCCGCGCCGAGGAGTTGCTGGAGCCGGTCGCAGAACAGCCCGAAGTAATCCGCCGAGATATGCCCGTTGCCCACGCCACCGACGTAGTGGAGCGAGTAGTTCGCCAGCACCGCGATGGGTTTGCCCTCCGGCGTCTGCACGGAGAGCAGGGCCACCTCGGGGTCCGTCGGGCCGGACGGGCGGTCGAGGTCCTTGCTCGCGCGTCCGGGGTTCATCTTCACGAGGTCGTTCGTGCTGCCGAAGGGATTCACCGGCATCGTGCCGGGCTTGAGAAACCAGCGGCGGTTGAAGACGTGGTTCGGTTCGCTGCCACTCGCCCAGCCGATGCGCGCGGGCGCGAGGTTATTAATGGCCCGGCGCACGCCATCCGCGATACGGCGCGCGACGAACCGCTGGTAGTCGTCGAGCGGCGTGTTGATGCGGAAGCGGTTTGTGCCCAGCGCGCTGGTGGCGGAGTGCGTGTGCGTGGCGGACATGAAGAGGTGCGCGCCCGGCAGGGCCGTCTCCTCCGTCACGAGCCGACGCGCCTCGTCATAGACTTCGCGCGACGCGCCGAGCAGGTCGCACACGACGATGGCCAGCCGCGTCTCGCCGTTGTCCAGCACGAGACAGCGCGCGTGCAACTCGTCGTGGATGTGCGTGGAAGGAATCGGGTGGAAGCCGCCGATGATGCCACCGCCCAGGGGCGGCGTGAGGTTGCTCGTGGCCGCGCCGGCGCGGAGGAGTTTGGCTTTTTCGGCGCCCAAGAGCGGAATTGCAGCCATCACCAGCATCAGTGCCGCGACGTGAAATGTCCTGCAACCGCGGGTAACAAAGGGAAGTCCATTCATGCGATGATTCCAGTTCGAGTGCTTGCCGCCATGAAACGCCCCGCCCTTCTCCTTGTCACGTCCGCATTCCTCGCCTTCGCGCAGCGGAGCGGAACGGCCAAGAGCGCGCGTGGCTTGTGCGGGGCTGAGATGCGCAGCTCATTCCGCAACGGACTCTACTCTCCTCGGTCGCGCTCCGAAGAGCGCCGTGCCGATGCGCACCAGCGTCGCGCCTTCCTCGATGGCGACCTCGAAGTCGCCACTCATGCCCATGCTCAACTGCGGCAGCGGTGCGCCGAGAAGTTGCTCGCACTCGTCCTTCAGTTCGCACAGGCGGTGGAAGACCGGACGCACGCGTTCGGGCGTCGGCGTGTAGGGCGCGATGGTCATCAAGCCGTGAATTTCGAGGCGCGGCAGTTTGCTGAGTTCGCCGAACTCGGCGAGCAACGCAGCGGGCCGGTAGCCAAATTTGGTGCCCTCGCCGGCCACGTTGACTTCGAGGAGAATGGGCATCGTCTTCGCCGCCTTCTCGCACTGCTGATTCAACGCCAGCGCCAGCGCGAGGCTATCCACGCTCTGAATCATGCTGAACAGCGCGACGGCGTCGCGGCACTTGTTCGATTGGAGATGGCCGATCATCTGCCACTGCGCGCGGTTGGGGCAGAGCGGGATTTTTGCCTTCGCCTCCTGCACGCGGTTTTCACCGAAGCACATCAGCCCGGCGTCCAGCGCGGCGCGGACGGCGTCGGGTGGCTGGTTCTTGCTCACGGCCATGAGCGTGACGGACGCGGGATCGCGCCCCGCGCGGGCAGAGGCGGCGGCGATGCGTTCGCGGAGGCTGGCGAGGTTGGCGGCAATGTCCACGGGCGCAAGGTAACGGAGAAGTGGAGACAAAAAAAGAGCGCGTCTCGCGACGCGCTCTTGAAGGGGGTGCGAGCCTGGAACTATTTCAGTTCCTTGAGGCGGAGGTTCTTGAACTGCACGGTCATCGGCGGGCCGACGTGGATCTGTAGGGCGAGGACGCCTTCCTTCGCGGCCTTGGCACCGCCCTCGTCGGTCACGTCCACGGTCAGCTTGCCGTTGATGAAGTGCTGGAGGTGGTTGCCCTTGGCGATGACGACGTAGTCGTTCCAGTCTTCGTGCTTGATGCTGGCCTGAATGTCCTCGGACTTGCCGGTGGCCCCGGTGACTTCGACCTTGGTCTTGCCTTCGACTTCCTTGACGGTGGTCTTCTCGCCGCGCTTGGCGAGAATACCGCGCCCGCCTTCCTCGTAGAGGATGCCGCTGTAGGTCTTGCCAGCCTCGAAGTCCGCCTGATAGCCGCCGACAATCGGACCCCACTCGCCTTGGGACTTCACCTTGCTGCGATATTGAATGCCGGAGTTGCCGTTGACGATGCGATAGCTGAGGCGCAACTCAAAATCCTTCGTGTTGAGTTCCTTGTTCACGAGGAAGGTGTTGTGCGTGATGGCGCCCTTCTTCGGGTCCTTCTCGCTGGGCGGGGTGATGCCGGTGATGGCGCCGTCCTTCACGGACCAGAGCTTGGGATTGCCGTCCCAGCCGGTGAGGTCCTTGCCGTTGAAGATGGGTTTGAAACCCGCTTCATCGGCGGCGAAGGCGGGGAGCGAGAGCAGCGCGCTGGTGGCGAGCGTGAACAGGGTGGAGGTCAGTTTCATAATTGGAGCGTTGATAGCGGGGTTCAGTTTGCGCCGCGCATTGAGCGGGCGCCGGCGTTGGCTGTCAACGGTGTTCCCAAAGCCAAAATCAGTTCTTGCGCCGCCGCCAACCGCATGGCTAACCTCCCGCTCCTTTTTGAGAAGGACCGCAGCGAAATGTTCCGGTAGTGGCGCACTGCGGCGGCGAAACTAGACCTTTTTTTATGCCAGTCAAAATCCGTTTGAAGCGAGTCGGCGCGCGCAACACGCCGGCCTATCGCGTGGTCGTGGCCGATGGCCGCAGTCCCCGCGACGGCAAGTTCATCGAAGAAATCGGCACTTACCTGCCCGGCCAGAAGGACGTCAACTTCAAGCTGAACCTCGAACGCGCCGATTACTGGGTCAGCAAGGGCGCGCAGCCCAGCGACACCGTGGCGAGCTTCATGCGGAAGGCGCGCCGCGCCGCCGCTGCTGCTGCCCCCGCCAAGTAAGCCCCGCCATGCAGGCCTTCCTCGAATTTGTGGTGAAGGGCCTCGTGGACCGGCCCGACGCGGTGACCATCACGCCCGTCGAACACGATGGGCAGACGCTCTTCGAGCTGCGCCTGCACCCCACCGACGTGGGCAAGATTATTGGCAAGCAAGGCGCGACCATTCAGGCCATCCGCGCGCTGACGCAGGTGGGCGCGGCCAAGCGCGGCATCCGCTGCGCCGTGGAGATCGTCGAAGACTGACCGGCAGGAGCCGGAGCGCGACCGGGACCGCGCGACACCGAGCATGAAGATTGATGTGCTCACCTTGTTTCCGGGGATGTTCGCGGGGCCGCTGGATGAAAGCATCGTCAAGCGCGCACGCGACGCAGGCAAGCTGGACCTGCGCATCCATAATCTGCGGGATTACACGCACGACCGGCACCGCACGGTGGACGACCGTCCATTCGGCGGCGGACCGGGAATGCTGTTGAAGCCCGAGCCGCTCTTTGAAGCAGTTGAGCAACTGAAGACCGCGACGACGCGGGTGATTCTGCTCGGCCCGGCCGGCCGGAAGTTCACCCAGCCCATCGCGCGCGAGCTGGCCGTGCAGGAGCATCTGCTCCTGATTTGCGGCAGCTACGAAGGCTACGACGAACGCGTCCGCACGGCGTTGGCGCATGACGAGCTGTCCATCGGCGACTACGTCCTGACGAACGGCGCGCTGCCGGCGATGGTCATCGTGGATTGCGTGACGCGCCTGCTGCCAGGTGTGCTGGGCGACGACGAGAGCGCGACGGACGAATCCTTCAGCCACGGGCTGCTGGAGTATCCGCAATACACGCGCCCGGCGGAGTTCCGGGGGATGAAAGTCCCCGACGTGCTGCTCTCCGGCAACCACGCGGAGATTGAGAAGTGGCGGCGCGAACAGGCGCTGAAGCGCACGCGCGAATGGCGGCCAGATTTGCTCGACGGTCAGAACGACAAACCAAACCAGTAACAAACAACAATTTATGAACCAGGCACTACTCGACAAGATTCACGGCGAACAAACCCGCAAGGACAACGCGACATTCAACGTCGGCGACTCCGTCAAGGTCCACACGAAGGTCGTGGAAGGTGACAAGGAGCGGATCCAGATTTTCAGCGGCGTCGTCATCGGCAGGCGCGGCCGCGGGCTGGAAGAAACCTTCACCGTGCGCCGCATCAGCTACGGCGAGGGCGTGGAGCGCGTCTTCCCCGTCAGCTCGCCGCGCGTGGACAAGATTGAAGTCGAGCGTGAAGGCTCCGTGCGCCGCGCCAAGCTGACCTACCTCCGCAAGCGCGTCGGCAAGGCCGCGACCGCCGTCAAGGAAAAGCGTTTCAAGGCCACCGCAAAGTAGGCCTGCGCCCAACTCATTCCAGCGAAGGCGGAACTCCGGTTCCGCCTTTTGCTTTGCCCGCGTCCCTCCGCCCGTCCGCATACGCATGGAAGGCGGCGGCGATTTCATCCCGCACGCGCCGGAAGACGGCGAGCTTCTCCTCCTCCGTTCCCACCGCGTGCGCCGGGTCTTCGAACGGCCAATGGTGGCGGTTCGACTGGCCGGGAAACATCGGGCACGCTTGGTCCGCGTTGCCGCAGACGGTGATGACGGTCTCCACCTCGCGGCTGAGAAACTCGTTCATGTGCTTTGAGGTGTGCGCGCTGATGTCGAGGCCCGCCTCGCGCATGACTTGAATTGCCAGTGGGTGCACGTAACCAGCGGGCTTGGAACCAGCGCTGGCGACCTCGATGAAATCCCCGGCGAACTGGCGCAGCAGTCCCTCCGCAAGATGACTGCGGCAGGAGTTTCCAGTGCAGAGGATAAGGACGAGGGGCTTTTGATTTATGGCCTTCATGTTGCTTTGATTGCTCCGCAGCAGCCTTCAGCTTGGACACAACGGCAGGCGGGGATGGCGAGCTGAGCGCCGAGCACCGGGGCCAGCAGATAAATCCACAAATGTTCCAGTTGTCCGGACACCACCGCCGGCGCGAGCGAGCGAGCCGGGTTCATCGAGGCCCCGGAAACTGGCCCGGCGAACAATGCCTCCAGTGCGATGACCCCACCGACCACGATGCCCGCTGTGATGCCCTTCTCCTTCGCGCTGGTCGAGACGCTGAGAATGACAAACATCAGGATGGCCGTGAGCACCACTTCGAGCACGAACGACTGCATCGCCGTGCCCGCCGGCAGAGTCGCGCCGAGCGTGGCGCTTTGTGGAAACAGGAAATGAAGCAGCCCGCTCGCGGCGAAGGCTCCGGCACACTGGCTCGCGATGTAAGGCAGCGCGTCCGCCCACGCCATCCGTCCCGCCGCGCAGAAGCCCAGCGTCACAGCCGGGTTCAAATGCGCGCCGGACACCTCGCCCAGCGAGTAGATCATCGCCAGCACCACCAGCCCGAACGTCAGCGCGACGCCGACATGCGTGACAGCTCCGCTGGACGTTTGGTTGATGACGATGGCCCCCGTGCCCGCGAACACGAGCGCGAACGTGCCGATGGCTTCCGCTGCGAACTTCTTCATGCAGCCGATAGGATGTCGCCACCCCCGTGAAAGCCAAGTGACAATTCCGTGACGGCCTCTCCTGCTCGTAATCCTGCTCGTAATCCTGCTCTTCCAGTCAGGTTTCGGTTGAGGAGCAGGATTAGGATTACGAGCAGGAGGAAGAAAACGCCGGCCGCTTGCCAGCGCGGAGCACATCGCGAATACTCCCCGCCGTGAGCGTCACCATCACCCAACTCACCAACGACCTGCTCGCCTCCTACGCGCGCGTCGGCGGTATCAACCACCTCGACGGCAAGAATCTCCCGTCCAAGACCGCCATCGCCGGCATCACTGTGGATTTGCTGCGGCTGCTCTTCCCCGGCTTCTTCGAGGAGAAGCCGCTGCACTCCTCCGAACTGAAGGTCGAGACCGCCATCCTCATGGACTCGGTGCAAGGCCGCTTGGAAGACGAGCTGCTCAAGTGCCTCGAATACCGCCCCCGCGACGGCGCGAAGAAGTCCGACCAACGCGCCGAGGCCCGGCACCTCACGCTCGAATTCCTCGGCTGCCTCCCGCGCTTGCGCGAAGTCCTCCAGACCGACGCCGAGGCCGCCTACAAGGGCGACCCCGCCGCGTTGAGCACCGAGGAAGTCATCGTCGCGTATCCCTTCATGGAAGCCATCGCCGTGCAGCGCATGGCGCACGAGCTTTACCGGCAGAACATCGTGCTGCTGCCCCGCATCATGACCGAGTGGGCGCACAGCCGCAGCGGCATGGACCTGCACCCCGGCGCGCGCATCGGCACGCACTTCTTCGTGGACCACTGCACCGGCACGGTCATCGGCGAGACCAGCACCATCGGGCACCATGTGAAGATGTATCAAGGCGTCGGCCTCGTGGCGCGCTCGCTCGCCGGCGGGCAGGCGCTGAAAGGCCAGAAGCGCCACCCCACCGTCGAGGACCACGTCACCATCTACGCGGGCGCGACCATCGTGGGCGGCGAGACCGTCATCGGCGCGCACAGCACCGTGGGGGCGAACGTCTTCCTCATGCACAGCGTCCCGCCGCACTCCCTCGTGCTCTACGAAGAAGTGAACGTGAAGGTGCTCGACAAGCAGCAGCGGGAGAAGGGCCGGGCAGACTTCCAGATCTGAAGCGGGCAGGACGAGTTGCGAGACGCAGCCCCTGAGACTACCGGCTCACCAGCCGCATCTGGATGGGCGAGAGGTCGAGCAGGTAGCGTTTGCCGGGCGGGGCGGGCGGGACGCCGACGAGGTATTTCTTCTCGATAAGCTCATCCGCGTCGTTCGGCAGGCGGAGGTTGTCCTTGTGGAAACGACCCACGGCGACTTCGAGGTCGCGTGAGGACATGACGGGCAGTTTCTCCGGGTCGGTGATGCCGGCGGCGATGGCGGCGGCTATTTCCACATCCGCCGGGCTGGCTGTCACGCCGCCTGTCGCGTCATTTGCGGAGGTGGCCGGACTGGCGGCGGCGAGTGGCTTGAACTCGATGGGTGGAAGCTGGTTCACCACTTTGGCCCCCTAGGCATTATGTTTTCTCCACCCGAGCAGGACCACGAGGAGGGCGATGCCTCCAACGAGCCGCGACGCCAAGATGCCGATGATGGCGATGACCATCAGGAGTTCGATCAGCGTAAAGGCTCGTGTGGTGCGAGATCGCATGCTGGCAGAGCGTATTACCTAGAGCCTAGGGTCAACGCACTCTGAGTCCAGCAGCTGGCCAGCCGGGGCGTCATGACTTGAATCCGCTCGCCCCACTGCCCATCTACTGTGCGTTCATGAATCACCTGCGTCCCGTCCTAATCGCCTCACTCGCGCTTGTCGCGCTGTGCGCGATCATCAGCACGGCAGCGGAGTCGAAGGCCCCAGCCAAGCAAGCTCCTGCGAAAACACCTTGGTCCTTCCTCCCGCTCCGCGAATCGCCGACGCCCTCCGTGCGCAACAAGCAGTGGCCCCAAAGCCGCATGGACCAATTCCTCCTCGCCAAGCAGGAGAAAGCCGGACTCAAGCCCGCCCCGCCCGCCGACCCGCGCGCCCTCATCCGCCGACTCTACTTCGACCTCACCGGCCTCCCGCCCACTCCCGAGGAGGTCGAGGCGTTTGTCAAAGCCTGCGGCGCTCCCACCCGCCCCCATTCCCCATCGCCTATTCC
>CAMBZO010000053.1 GCA_945872195.1 Akkermansia muciniphila
TCGCTCAACCTCGCGCGCCGCGCCGGCGAAGTCGGCGGCACCCTCCCCGCCGTCCTCAACGCCGCGAACGAAGTCGCCGTGGAAGCCTTCTGCAACCGCCAGATCAAGTTCACCGACATCTTCGCCGCCGTCGCCCGCACGATGGACGCGCATAACGTCATCGAGCATCCCACGCTGGAGCAAATCCTCGAAGCGGACGCGTGGGCAAGGCGAAGCACGCTGAACGGCTGATACCGCACCAAGCACCCGCTTGCCCCGCTTGCATTCCCGCGCAGCGGAAGTCTAACTTTCCGTCCCTTATGAAAAATGTGTCTTTCCTCCAGCTGCTGGCTGCGTTTTCGCTCGCCGCTGCCACTGGTTTCAGCGCGGAGATTCCGAAGAAGGCTATCTCCGAGGCGGTGCGTATCGATCCCGGCGCGGCCACCGCCGATGCCGAGCTGGCCGCGAAGAAGTTCAAGCTCGCCCCCGGCCTCAAGGTGGACCTCTGGGCCGCCGAGCCGATGCTCGCGAACCCCGTCGCCTTCTGCATCGACGAGCGCGGGCGCATCTACGTCTCCGAGACGCACCGGCTCCATCAAGGCGTCACCGACATCCGCGGGCACATGAACTGGCTCGACGAGGAACTCGCCGCTAAGTCCACCGACGCCATGCGCCAGCTCTTCGTCCGCTACAAATACGATGGCAAGACCAACGTCTCCGAGCGCGTCACGCTTATCGAGGACCGCACGGGCAGCGGGCTGGCCACGCATTACAGCGTCTTCGCCGACAAGATTTTCAATTCGACCGTGGACGGTATCGCGTCCGGCGTGCTCGCGCGCCGGGGCAACGTCTGGCTCGCGAACATCCCCAACCTCTGGCTGCTCCGCGACAACGACGGTGACGGCAAAACCGACGGGCCGACCGATGTGCGCAAGCCGCTGCTGACGGGCTTCGGCGTGCGCGTGGGTTTCCTCGGCCACGATTTGCACGGCCTGCGCATCGGGCCGGACGGCAAGCTCTACTTCAGCATCGGCGATCGCGGCGCGAACGTGCAGTCGCTCGAAGGCAAGACCGTCGCGAACACCGAGGCTGGCGCGATTTACCGCTGCAACCAGGACGGCAGCGACTTGGAAATCTTCCACCACGGCCTGCGCAACCCGCAGGAGCTGGCCTTCGACGAGTTCGGTAATCTCTTCACCGGCGACAATAACTCCGACGGCGGCGACCCGGCGCGCTGGGTCTATGCGGTCGAAGGTGGCGACACGGGCTGGCGCATCGGCTGGCAGTTCATCGAGAGCGCGCCGTGGACCACGCGTCGCGGCCCGTGGCTCGGCGAGCGGATGTGTTTCCCGGAGGATCGCGCCGCGCACATCCTGCCGCCGCTGGCGAACATCGCCAATGGCCCCAGCGGCCTCGCTTACTATCCCGGCACCGGCCTGCCCGCGAAATACGACGGCCATTTCCTGCTCTGTGACTTCAAGGGGGCCAGCACCGCGAGCGGCATCTGGAGCTTCAAGATGCAGCCCAAGGGCGCGAGCTTCGATTTGGTCGAGAAGGAGCAGTTCATCTGGAACACGCTCGTGACCGACGTGGACTTCGGCTACGACGGCCACGTTTATTTCTCCGACTGGATCGAGGGCTGGGCCATGACGGGCAAGGGCCGCGTTTACCGCATTTCCGACCCCGCCACGGTCAAAAGCGCGGACGAGGTGAAGGCCATCTTTGCCGGCGATTTCACGAAGCGCTCGGTGAACGAACTCAAGGGCCAACTCGCCCACCGCGATATGCGCGTGCGGCAGGAAGCGCAGTTCACGCTCGTGGAGAAGGGCACGGACGGACAACGCGCGCTGGCGGAAACCGCCGCGTCGGGCAAATCGCTGCAAGCGCGTGTCCACGGCATTTGGGGGCTGGGGCAGTTGGCCCAAAGTCCGAAGTCCAAAATCCAAAGCCTCGCGGCGCTTCGTCCTTTGCTGGCCGATGCGGAAGTCGAAGTGCGGGCGCAGGCTGTGAAGGTTCTCGGAGACGCGCGCGATGCGGCGGCGGGCGCGGCCATCACGGCGCTGCTCGGCGATGCTAGCTCGCGTGTGCGCCACTTGGCTGCGATTGCCATCGGCAAGATTCGTGTGCCTGCGGCCGTGCCTGCGCTGGTCGCGCTCCTTGCTGACAACGCGGACAAGGACGCCGTGCTCCGCCACTCCGGCGTGATGGGCCTGCTCGGTTGTGCGGACGCGCGGACCATCGCCGCGCTCAAGTCACACGCGTCGCCCTCGGTGCGCGTCGCCGCCGTGGTCGCGCTGCGCCGCTTGGAGCGCGCGGAAGTCAGCCAGTTCCTCGCGGATGCCGATGGCCGTGTGGTCCTCGAAGCCGCCCGGGCCATCAGCGAAATTCCCATCGCCCAAGCGCTGCCCGCACTCGCCGCGTTGCAGCCAGATTTCGGCAAGCTGACTGCCGAGCAACGGCCCGCGCTGGCCCGCCGCATCCTCAGCGCGAATTACCGCCTCGGCGACGCCGCTTCAGCCACGCGGCTCGCGGGCATCGCGGCCAACGCGAACATCCCCGACGCCGCGCGCGCGGAAGCCCTCGACCTGCTCGCCGAGTGGGCCAAGCCCTCGGGTCGCGACCGCATCACCGGCCTCTGGCGTCCGCTCCCCACGCGCGATGCGAAGCTCGCCGCCGCTGCCGCGAAGCCCGTGCTTGCTGCTGCGTTGCGCACCGGTGCGACGCCCGTCCGCCTCGCCGCCGTGAAGGCCGCGACCCAACTCGAAGTGGCCGAGGTGAGCCCGGTTCTTTTTGAACTCGTCTCCGACGCGAAGGCTGACACCGGCGTGCGCGTGGGCGCGTTGAACCGCCTCGCCGCCGTGAACGACGCACAGCTCTCCGCCGCGCTCGAAGTCGCCGCGACGGACAAGGCCGAACCGCTGCGCATCGCCGCCACGAGCATCCGCGCGAAGACCGGCAAAGGCAGCGCGGTTGCCCCGCTGAAGGCTCTCCTCTCGACTGGCACGATGGGCGAAAAGCAGAACGCCATCACCACCCTCGGCAGCATCCCCGGCGCGGAAGCGGATGGCGTGATTGCCGCGCTCGTGAACGACCTCGTGTCTGGCAAGCTCGCGCCGGAGCTGCACTTGGAACTGCTCGAAGCGGCCGATAAGCGCACGGATGCCAACGTGAAGTCCGGCCTCGACAAGTTCAAAGCCCAGCGGCGCGCCGACGACATTCTCTGGAGCTACCGCCCGACACTCGCCGGCGGCAGCGCGGCCAGCGGCAAAAAGATTTTCCTCGAACGCGTCGAGGCCTCCTGCGCCCGCTGCCACAAGGTGGGTCCCGACGGCGCTGAAGTGGGGCCGACGCTGGATGGCATCGCGGCCAAGCAGACGCGCGAGTATCTGCTGGAGTCGCTCGTCGCGCCGAATGCGAAGATTGCGCCCGGCTTCGAGAGCCTGACGGTGGTGCTGAAGGACGGGCGGAACTTCGCCGGCGTCAACAAACCGGGCGGCCCCGACGAGGTGGTCATCAATTCGCCGGAGGATGGCGTGATGAAGTTCAAGAAGTCGGACATTGCCAGGATTCAGAAGGGCCAATCGGCGATGCCGGAAACGATGATTCTCGTGCTCTCCAAGCGCGACATCCGTGACCTCGTGGAGTTTCTGGCGTCCCTCAAGTAGTCGCAGGCTTCAGCCTGCGTTTCAACGAACCTCGATTCGCAACCTGAAGGTTGCACTACGGTCGCTACGAGCGCGCAGCTTTCTTCACCCGGTGGGCCTTCGTCTTCGCGATGCAGGCCACCGCATCGGGCGTTTTGCAGTCCGTGTCTCCGTGGTCCACTTCGACTGTGCCGATGCGTTTCGCGGCGGTGATGGCGAGTTTTTCCAGTTGGTCGTTGCGGACGCCGATGGCGATGAGCGCGCCATTCATCGCGTAACGCACGCAGTTTTGCGCAGCGTGGATGTCGCGTTCGATGGTCTTGAGCAAGGCGGAGAACTTCGCGTCCGGCAAAGTCGAGTTCATCGCCAACCTCGCCACCACATCCCAGCCTGTCACAGCCACGAACTCACGCGCATCCGCGCACCACTTCGTCGCCACGGACTCCGCCAGTGCGGAGCTGGCGGCGAAATTCGAAAGAGCCCCTGCGATGCCGCGGTTGTCGCAGTCCGTCACCCACGCGTCCAGCAGCTTGGCCGTCGCCTGCTGCGGGTCGGCGATCATCGTGGCGAGCAAGCGCGCGTCAAGCCAACCCGAGGCCCATAGCTCGAGGGCGAGCGTGTGGTCGCGCTTGATTTGCTTCGTGAGCTTGCCCAGGAAAGAGAAACTGACGCCGAACATCTTGGGGCCGGCGCCGTGGCGGGCGTAGGTCTTACGGGCTTGGGCCGAACCGGCGGCTTCGAGTCGCTGGAGGGTTTGGGAAAGTGTCATGGGGGCAGTTTAGTTGGGTTTGATTTAAGGCCGCGTTGGACCGAATTCAAGTCGGCGAAAAGCGACTTTCGTTTGTTCATGCAAACTCAATCTCGACAACTTGGAGTTCGTGCGAGAAAGTTGCTTCGCCAAAGATTCCCGATGCGCACCGGACAAGAACTCATCAAGGCAACGAAACCGTATGCCCACGACAATACCTCTCGAAGCTGGTGGTATTTCCTCTCCACTGCGGCGCTGCTGCTGGCCACGCTTGCCGGGACTCTTTGGAATTACTCCTTCAGCGCCAAGCTGCTTTGCAGCGTGTTCGCGGGTCTGCTGATCCTCCGGCTGTTCGTGATCTACCACGACCAACAGCACCACGCGATTCTGCCCCGGTCCTTCCTTGCGGAGATTCTCATGCGCGTGTTCGGCATCTTCTCCCTGAGCGCGAGCAGCATCTGGCGCAACTCGCACAACCACCACCACAACCACAACTCCAAGCTGCGCGGCTCGCACATCGGCTCGTTCCCGATCATGACGAAGGCGCAGTTCCTCAAGACCACTCGGGGCAAGCGCTTTTGGTATCTCTTCGCCCGGCATCCGCTGACCATCCTGTGCGGATACGTCACTGTGTTCCTGATCGGCATGTGCATCACGCCCTTCGTAACCAACCCGCGCAAGCACTACGACTGCCTCATCGCCCTGCTGCTGCACGTCGCGATTGGCGTCGTGCTCTACCTGACGCACGGCTGGCAGGGAGTGCTACTGGCGCAGACCCTCCCGCACTTCATCACCTTCGCGATTGGCTCCTACCTGTTTTACGCGCAGCACAATTTTCCGACCGTCTCGTTCACCGACCATGCCGGCTGGACCTACGAAAAGGCTGCCTTGGACTCGTCGAGCTACATGAGAACGAGCCGCCTCATGGCGTGGTTCACCGCAAACATCGGCTACCACCACATCCACCATCTGAACGCGCGCATCCCCTTCTACCGGCTGCCGGAAGTGTTGCGCGAGATGCCGGAGTTGCAGGCGGCCAAGACCACTTCCTTCCATCCCATGGAAGTCATCCGCTGCCTCCGCTTGAAAGTGTGGGACACCGAGACGCAGCGCATGGTCGGACTGCCGCGCTGATCAGGACTCGGCAGCCGCCGTGGGCCTGGAAATTTACCAGAAGCACCTCAAGGAGGCGTCAGATTCTTGCCTCACTTTTCTTGGCAAGAATGTTCGGTGGAACACAAACCCGCGATTACTCTTGCTCTGAATCTCAAAAAGTCTTCAATACGCGCCGTTCGTTGCGCACGTGGTGGAATTGGCAGACACGCTACTTTGAGGTGGTAGTGCCGAAAGGTGTGCAGGTTCAAGTCCTGCCGTGCGCACCAAACTTTTCCCCGACAGCTTGGCGGCCCCTCATTCCTTCTCCAACCTTTCCTGCTCCAGCTTTACCACGCTCTTGTGAGCCACACAGCGGTGTAGCAGGGGGAGAGCTGAGGTTGATGGTTGAGAGGCGGCTGGGCGCGACTATCCCAGTGCGCCGAGAACGCTGAAGCGTGGACCCCAAGGGAATCCTTCGGAATACCCAATGCTGAACCCCTCTTCGTCCCTTCTCACTTCTCCGCCAGCAGCTTCTCCACCTTCTTCTCCAATCCCTCGCGCGCGTTCACGTCCACGAGGTGGCCCTTCTTGTCCACGAGCCACATCGTCGGGATGGAGCTAACGCCGTATTCCTTCGCGTAGCGGTTCTCGTCCTTCTCGGACTCGAAGTGCTGCGGCCAGGGGAGCTGCTTGTGCTTCACCATCGCCTGCAGCGCCGCCTTGTCGTCGTCTAGGCTGATGCCGATGACCTCGAAGCCTTTCGGGTTGAGCTTTTCGTAAGTCGCCTTGATGTGCGGAATCTCCGCGACGCACGGCCCGCACCACGTCGCCCAGAAATCAATGAGCACGACCTTCCCCTTGAGCTTGGCGAGATCGACCTTGCGGCCGTCCAGCGCGGTGAACTGGATGTCCAGCGGCTTGCCCACGCGCTCGGATTTCTTGAGCAGCACGGCGGCGGCCTCCTTCACCTGCGGCTCGGCTCCGCTGGCGGCAATCTCCCGCGCGAGCGCGGCGGCCTTCGCGCCTTCCGAGCGCATGGCGACGGCGTAGAGCATCTCGAAGACTTCCTTGCGCTCGGGAAATTCCTTCTGCAGCGCGCGCGCGCCTTTCTCAAATTCCTCGAGCATCGCCGCCATGCCCTCGCTCTGCTTCAGGCCGGCCTTGCGGTCCACGGTCTGCATCCGCAGGCGGAACTTGCCCTCGGCGTCGAGCTTCGGGTCGGCGTGCATCTCGGCCTCCACCGTGTCGAGTTGGGCCAGCCGTGAGGTGTCACCGCGGCGGACGGCGCTGGAGAGAAGCTGCTGCCGCTGCTCGCGCACCGCGGTGGCCTTGGCGTGCGTGGGGAAGCGCGTGGTGAACTCGGCGGCGAGATCCGCCGCGCGGATGGCGGCCTCGGCCTGCTTCACGCGAAACGCGGCGAGCTCCTCCGGCGTGGGGATGCGCCCCTGCCACTCGGCGGGCGACGCGGGCGGCGCGGCGGCTGTTTCCAGATGCGCCAAGAGTGTGGTGGCATCCGCGGGGGCTTGCGCGGGCGCGGGACCGCTGGCGAGGGCGAGCAGCAGCGTGGTGGCGAGGGCGATGAGGGCGGTTCGTTTCATGATGGTGTTTGGACGGGCGGGCGGAAGGGTTATTCCCCGCCCCTTTCGGGGGCAACGGGGGCAAAACCCTGAAGCTTCAGCCGCAGCAACTGAAGGCGGCGCGGATTGTCGGCCACGGACAAGTCGGCTTCACGCTGGCCGACGGGCGGGTGCGCGAGCGCAGTTTCCAACGCAGCGCAGAGAGACACGACTTCGGAGGGCGCGAGTGTCACCACGGGTTTGTTCTCCTCCTGATCGAGGCGCACCGCCTTGCGCGCAAACTCCAGCAGCACGGCGCACGGCTCGAGGCACGGGATGAGGCTCTTCGCGTCCGCTGCATCGGGCGCGAGGCTGTTCACAGTCCAGAGGCGGCGCTTGAGGCAGAAGCGAGCATCGCAGCACGCGCGGATGACCCCCGAGGCCTGCGTGTCGGAGAGCATCGTCGTGATGCGATACATCCCGGTCTGGCGCGCGGTGAACTCGCGGTAGTGCGTGACCGGGGGCGCGGGCTGCTGTGCGGCAAACCCGTCGGCAACCGCGCCGGGGTAAAGCTGGTTCAAGGCGAAGTCCAGTTCCGCCTCGGAGGCGACGTAGCACCGCCAGCCCGTGCGGAGATTCGGCGCGGCCTTGATGGGGCGGAAGGCTCCGGCGGCAGTGTGGTTCGCCAATGCCCGCAGCGCGGCGACGGCCACGGGCTGCAAACCTTCCGTCGCCTCGTGGTCGCTGACGTGGCACAGCGTAAACCCCGTCGTCTGTCGGCGGATAAGCACCTGTGCCAGCTCCAGCTCGGCTGCGAGCGCGGCGCAGAATGAGGTGAGCGCGGGGTTGTTCACGGCAGTCATGACGGCGCGCAGGCTAGGCCAACCGGGAGGAATGCCAACCCAAATGCCTCACGGCCTCAGGACGATTTTGCCCGCGAGCGCCCCGGACTGTTGCAGCGTGCTCTCCTCCTGCAAGCGATGCGCGGCGGCGGCTTGGGCGAGCGGCAGCACGCGGTCGATATTCGCGCGCACCTTGCCCTCGGCGAGCCAGCGGTTCAGGTCGGCGGCGCAGGGGCGCTGCTCCTCCGGTGTGGCGTTGAACATCGCGAAGCCGTGCAGCGAGCAGTCCTTCACGTAGAAGGGCCCGACCGGAAAGACGGGTCGCGCCTCGCGCCCGGCCATCAGGACGAAGCGCCCGCGCGGCGCAAGCAGGGGCACGGCGCGGTCGAAGTCCGGTTCGCGTTGCGTCTCCCAGAAGACGTTCACGCCTGCGGGCGAGAATTCCTTCACGGCGGCGGCCACGTCTTGGGTGCGGTGGTTGAGCGCGAGGTCCGCGCCGAGGGAACGCGCCTTCGCCACACGCTCGTCGCTGCCGGCGGTGGCGATGACACGTGCGCCCGCCGCCTTGGCGAGTTGCACGACCATCGAGCCGACGCCGCCCGCGCCGCCGTTGACGAAGACCGTTTCGCCCACCTGCAGCCGGGCCTTCGCGAACAACCCGAGGTGTGCCGTGATGCCGACGAGCGCGATGGCCGCCGCGTCTTCGTCGCGCACGGCAGCGGGCGTGAGGTTTAGCCAGCGTTCCTCGACGCAGGCGAATTCTGCAAAGCTGCCTTGGCGGCCGAAGAGGCCTTGGTTCGAGCCCCACACGCGGTCGCCGGGCTGGAAGCGCTGTGTCTCCGTGCCGACGGCCTCGACCACACCCGCGAGGTCACAGCCGATGATGAAGGGCGTCGGGAGATTCATCTTCACCATGCCGGCGCGGACGTAGGTATCAATCGGGTTGACCGCGACGGCGCGCACGCGGACGAGCACTTCGCCGGAGCGAGGTTGAGGTTGCGGGAGGTCGGCGAACTGGATGCCCTCGGCGGGACAGGGAGCGGTGATGAACGCAGCTTTCATGGGGCGAGGCTACGAAGGGAGCAGAAATTCCAAAAGGCCGAACTCACAGCGACGGCCACTTGGGCGGCTGCCACGGCAATCCGACCGCGATGCCAATGAGATCGAGGATGACGTAATTCCAGACGAGATAGGTGAGGCTGCCGCCGAGCAGCACGAGCAGCGTGGTGTTGCGAATGCGATTCCGCTCGCGTCGAGCGGCGTCGAGCGTGCAGATGCCGCGGCGGCGGAAGTAGAGGACCAACCCGGCGGCCACGAGCGCGAGGCTCACCGCGTAGAGCACGTAGCGCATCGGTCCCCAGTAGAGCCGGTCGGAGAGCGCCGCTGCCGTGCTGACGGAGGCGAGTCCAAAGAGCACGAGCACCACGCTGGGCAGGCAGCACAGGCTGGCGACGACTGCGCTGGACAGCACGAGGCCCAGCAGCGCGCGCCAGTTCTCTCGCGGGGCCGGCGGGGGGACGGGGGGTTTGTCTGGATCGTGCAAGCAGGCAAGGCTGTTGGTCGGGCGATGTTTCGTCGAGTCCAGTTTGATCCCGGACGCGAGCGCGCGGTGGGGCTGAGATGACCTCTGCCGCAGCTACTGGTTCGTGAAGAGTTCCCAATCTCCAACTTGAGCGAGGAGCCGGAGCGGCTTGCCACGCGCGAGCGGGCGGGAGCTGGTGAAGGTTCCTTTGAACCCGACCACAATCACGCGCTGCTGGCCCGCTAGCAGATTGCTGAAAATGGCGTCGTCCTTCAGCACGCGGTCGCCGAAGCGCGCGCGGTTGCCGGGAAACTCGAAAGGCATCCGGTGCTCCGGCAGGCCGGACAGATAAGGCCTCCGCTCCGCGCTGATGACCGGGTGCGCGTAGAAGGGCAGGCCTTGCGGGATGCGGTGGCGCACGATGAGCATGTCGCCCTCGCGGAACTCGCGTTTCAAGGCGAGGCCCAGCGGCTTGAGCGTCTGGTTGCTGCGCAGTTCCGTCTCCACCAGCGGCGTGAGCGCCACCACGATGAAGAGCGAGATCGCGGTCAGACCGCACGCCCATCGCGCGCACAGCGCCGCGGACCACTTGCGGCTCTCCCATGCGACCACGATCAGCAGCAGCGCAGCGGCGAACGGCGTGAACCTGACCCAAAGCTGGTCACGAACCTTGAAGACAAACCAGCACACGATTGGAAAGGCAATCAACGGCAGCACTGCACCGGCGGGAAGAGCGCGCCAGATCCACGCCGAAGCGCCGGACTCCGACCCCGCGTGTTGCGACACAGGCGAACTCGCTGGGTCAGAGACCGGCGCTCCGAAGGCAGACCACCGCAGCGCCACCAGTGCCGCGAGTGCGGGGAACATCGGCAGGATGTAGTGCATCAGCTTGGCACTGTTCACCGAGAAGAGCACGAAAGTGAAACCCGCCCAGACGCTTAAAAGCAGCCATGCCTCTTGCGTCCGCGTGTCCAGCGAGCGCCAGTGTGCACGCCGCCAGAGCCAGCCCAGCAGCGGCGTCCACGGCAGAAAGCCGGCGGCGAG
>CAMBZO010000054.1 GCA_945872195.1 Akkermansia muciniphila
CGTTGCCATAATGTGCTGGGAACCATGCCAGCCGAAGGCCTCAGGATGCGAGCCGGAATTCCACTTTCCGTCCGGCGTTCACCACGGGGTGAAACGCAGGCCGAAGAGGGTCAGGACGCTGAGGGCAAGGAGGGCGACGGCGGGGACGAAGAACGGGTCGTAGTAGTCGGCGACTTGCGGCTGCTTCTCCAGCACCACGACTTTCTTCATCGCATCAATGCTCTTGAAGACGGTCTGCAAGGCCTCGGGCGTGGCGGCGTTGAAGACTTCGCCGCCCGTCGCGCGCGCGATGCCGACGAGGGCGGGCTCGATCTCGTCGTTCGACAGCATGATGGCGAAGACGGTGATGTTTTGGGCGCGGAGTTCTGCGATGACGGCGGAGTCCTTGGGCGACTTGATGTCGCTGCTTTCACCATCGGTGAGCAGGATAACCATGCGGTCGCCGCTGGGCCGTTGGGCGAGGAGGTCGGCGGCGCCGTAGAGCGCCTTGCCGATGAGGGTGATGCCCCAAAGCGCATCGGGCAGGCCTTTGCGGACCATCGAGGGCGGGTCGAGCCGCGGGTTGTCCGGCTGAATGAACGGCCGCGAGAGCATGATGGATTCCGTGTCGAGCGTCAGCGGCACCCAGTGGATGTAATGCCGGGAGAAGATGGTCAGGCCGTAGGCGTCGCCTTTGCGGGCGTTGATGAACGTCTCGATGGCGTCCATGGCTGAGTCGAAGCGCCGGTGGCGGCCGTTGGCTTGCGAGCCGTGGTTCTCGGCCATGCTGCCGGAGGTATCGAGGAGGATCTGGATGTTGGTGAGCTTCCGCTCCACTTCCGGCGGCGTGAAGGTGATGGGGTGCGCGAGGAAGAGAATCGCCAGCGCGAGCAGGCCGGCCGGCAGGCAGTTGGCGCAGAGCACGAGGAAGTTGAGGACGAGGCCGCGTCGCTGCCGACCGTGGTCGAAGGGCAGCGCGATGGGCTGGCCGCGCCGCACCCATTCCCAGAAGGCGAGAATCACCGGGAGCGCGAGGAGCGCGAGCCATTGGGGGTGGAGGAAGGTCATGCGGGGGTTGCGGCCTCGGCCTGCGGCTCGTGGGCTTCGACAGTGTAAGGTGCGATGACCGCCGCGATTTCCTCCCGCCGCACCGGCGAGGCCGGGTGATGCAGCCAGTGCTGCAACTGGCGCAGCGGTTGCCCGGTCTTCTCGCTGCGGCTGATGGCGTCGAGGGCGGTGTCCATCGGCGCGGCGGTGAGGGCGAGTTCCTCGCGCCAGCGGCGGAGCAGGAGCATTTCAAGTTTCGCCTTCGCAGCCGCGTCGAGGGTGCCGGCTTCGAGTTGGGCGAGCAACGGTCGCAGCAGTTCGGCCAGCGTCGGCTCGGGCGGCGCGATGGCGGACGGCGCGGGTTTCGTGCGACCGTAGAAGATGAGCGCGAGCAGCCACACAATCCACAGCACGCCCAGCGTGCCGAGCGTGAGGTAGTAGTAACCGCCCACGCTCACGCCGGCTTCCTCGGTCTCCTGAATCCGCGCGTCGAGGTGCTTCGAGAGCTTCGGGTCGCCGTGGAACTTGAACGACGGCAGGCCATCGAGGCGGCCGCCGTCCTCCGCTGTGAGGTAGTCCTTCAGGTCGAACGTGCCGGGGCGGTTGACGAGGTAGCGCACGTCGTAGATGCGCGTGCCGGGCCGCTCGGTGACTTTCGCGATGCGCACATTCACCGCCACGCCCCATTTGTAAGGCATCACCGCGACGGGCGGCCCGCTGTAGGTGACGATGGCCGCCTGCTCGACACCGAGCGGGACGTTGAGCGAGTCGTCTTTGCTTCTCGGCCAAAAGCAAATAGCGAGCAACACGACCGCGCCCAGCGCGAGGAGCGCGGGGCGAGTGAGGCGTTGGGAGAAGGCTAGATTCATCGCGGGATTCGCTGCTGGAGCGACGCGAACGGCCGGGGAGCGCACGCGGCCCGCGTGCTGTCGTCGCCGGCCCGGCGACGACTTCGTTCCACCATTCTGCTCGGCACCGTGTGGTTCGGTGAGATATGGAGTGACGAGTGGATTGGGCGGGCCGCCCAATCCAGCAGGCCAGCGGCCTGCGCTCCCCTGCCAAGGGCGGAACGCCGTTGGCGTTCAGCGGCAGCCCGCGATGGAGAAAGTGGTTGGTTCATCGCGTCACCTCACCTTGCTCCCGAAGCCGCGTCGTCCGAGGAAATGCCGCAGCTTGCCGAGGATTGGCTCGTTCGTCGGCAAGTGCAGATAATCAATGCCGAAGCGGGTCAGCTCACTCTTCCAGCCCTCCGCATCCACCCACGCGCGACGCCCGTGCCCGACAAACGCGCGACCCGACTCCGCCTCGACTCCACGAAATAATCCCGCGCCGCGCACGCCGGTTTCCGCTGGGTCTTGCAGGTGCAGCACGATGACGTCGTGTTCCTGCGCGAGGACTTGCAACGCGGGGAACGCCTCGGGGTCGTGCAGGTCGCTCAACACGATGACCATCGTGCGGCGCTTCAAGGACGGCGCGACTTCTCGCGCGCGGGCCGCGAGGGAGGTGTCTTCGAGGAAGTCGTGGTGGCGGAGCTGGTGCGACCATTCCATCACGACATTGCGCGAGAGCGTGGGGCGGACGTGCAGTTCGCGCGCGCCGCAGCCGAGCAGGCCCACCGGCGTCACGTTCGCCTGCGCCGCGAGCGCGATGCCCGTGGCGATTTGCACGGCCCAATCGTATTTGCTCATCGGCTGCGACGTGACGCACATCGAGGCCGAGGTATCGAGCAGCAGGTAGAGCGGCATTTGCTTCGGCTCCTGATACTCCTTGATGAAGAGCTTGCCGACGCGCGCCGAGACCTTCCAATCAATCGCTTTCACGGGGTCGCCCGCCACGTAGAGCCGCGATTGCGCATACTCCAGCCCGCTGCCGTGGAAGACGGATTCCTCCTGGCCGAAGCTCAGGCTGTTCGCGAGGTGCTTCACGGCGACCTCGAACTGCCGGGCGTCCACCGGCTCGAGATTCAGTTTGACCTGACGGCGCATGCGCGGAGTTCAACCGAGGCTGCCGAGAATTCCTTCGAGCACCTGCTTGCCCGTGTGGCCGGCGGCGGACGCTTCGTAGCTCACACGGATGCGGTGCAGCACCACGTCCTCGGCGAGGTCGAACAAATCCTCCGGCGTCACGAAGTCGCGGCCATGAATGACGGCGCGGGCGCGCGAGGCGTTGACCAACGCGAGGCCGGCACGCGGGCTGCAACCGAAGTCGAGCAGCTTGGATTCGCGCGTGCGGCGGACCAGCTCCACGCAGTGCTTCACGATGACTTCGCTGACGTGAACGGCCTGGACCGCTTCCATCGCGGTGACGAGGTCTTCCACGGACGCGCCGGGGTTGTCCTCAATCATGTCGAAGGCCGAACGCGGCACCGCGCCGCCGCCCTCGCGCCGCAAGCCCATGCCGAGCTGGCGCTGGAGAATCATCTGCTCGTCCTCGCGGCCCGGATAGCCGAGCCGGTGCAGGAGCATGAAGCGGTCGAGCTGCGCCTCCGGCAGCTCGAACGTGCCGGACTGCTCGACCGGGTTCTGCGTGGCGATGACCAAGAAGGGCGTGGGCAGCTTCAAGCTCTGGCCGCCGATGGTCACTTTGCGCTCCTGCATCGCCTCGAGCATCGCGCCCTGCACCTTGGGCGCGGCGCGGTTGATTTCGTCGGCGAGCAGGAGGTTCGTGAAGACCGGGCCGCGGTGGATGCGGAAGTCGCCGCTCTTCTGGTCAATGATTTCCGACCCGATGATGTCGGACGGCAGCATGTCCACGGTGAACTGCACGCGCTTGAAGTCGAGGTGGATGGCCTTGGCGACGGCGTTGACGAGCAGCGTCTTTGCGAGGCCGGGCAGGCCTTGCAGCAGCAGGTGGCCGCCGGTCATCAGCGCAATCATCACGCGCTCAACGACGACGTCCTGGCCCACGACAATTTTGGCGACACGCTCGCGGACACCGGCGACGAATTGCTCGGCGGTCTTGGCGGCAGCAGTGGTGGTGGATGGGATGGTGGTTTGCATCAAATAAAGAGTTCGGTTGAGGAAAGGGTTGGAATCAGCACGCCGCGCGCAGCCACTTCTCGGCGAGGCCTCGAAGGTCCGCCTCGGTCATCTTGCTGCCGTTGCTGCCGAAGCACGTATGCTGCACACGTTGGAGGTCTTGCTGGAGTTCCTCGCGCTGCGGCTCGCGCAGCGTCACGAGCGGGCTGGTGTGCAGGCGGCGGAGCAGGGCGACCACGGCGAAGCCATCCACGTCGGCGGGCATCTTGAAGACGTCGCGGGCGCGGAGCGGGCGTTCGCTGTCGCTGACTGAACGTTTGAGCAACGCGAAGAGGAGCGCGCCCACGAGCAACGCAGCCCCGGCTCCGATGCCCGGCCAGAGGTAGGGATTGCGCGCGGGCTTCAGAACCACGCCGCCCGCCGCAGCGGCGACGCTGCGACCGAGCCGCACGGAGGGCTGCGGGAGCGTGGCGAGGTCCATGTCCTTGTAGGTCTGGTAAACGGCGGCGACGTCCTTCGTCTTGGGCTGCGGGAATTGGAAGTCCACCGGCCCTTCCGCCGTGCGGATGGTGTCGCCGTTGAGCGAGAGCGTCCACAGCCGCTCGGTGCGCGGCGCGACGCGGTCGCCCCACGTGTTCAGCTCCTCCACCTGCAATCCCTCGTGCGCGTTCGTCTGCCGGATGCCGACGCTCTTCGCGAGCGCGCTGAGGTCCAGCAACTCGTTCAGCTCCGGCACCAGTCCAGTGGCCGTGGCTTTGATTTCGAGCGACAGCGCGCCGTTGATGGAGAACTGCCGCGTGTCGAGCGTCTGCGTGAGTTCGACCTTCTGCGACGGGCGCGGCGGCGCGTTGGCCGCGACCTTAATCACCGTCTCCGCCGACTGCGCGGGGATGGTGATGGGGCCGGTGAGGTCCACGAACTTCAACTCCAGCTCGACCGGCGGAATCTTGTCCACGCTCGCGTCCTTCGGGCGCACGAGCAGGTAGGCGAACACCGTTTCTTCCCAGCCGGGCTGCGCGGCGGGGCGCGGCTTCACGTCGGGCGTGGCGAAGGTGATGGACTTGATGTCGAAGAACGGCGAGAGCGACTCGGTGAGGCTCAACTCGAACTCGTCGCGCGGCCCCTGCGCCTCGCGCATCTTGCGCGCGAAGGGCGACTTCCGCCGCGCCTTGCCCGGGCCCGCGCCGGGGTCGTTGCTGAGATACTGGCCGAACTGCGCCACGCGGCCCATCGCCTCCGTGTGAACCACGCTGACGATGAGCCCGAACTCTTGGTCGCGGCCCAACGTGTTCGGCCCATCCACGCGCGTCTGGAGGCGCAGCTCGCTCAGCAGCTCGTCGAAATAACCGACCTTCTTTTCCGCGCCGAGCGTGAACGGGTTGTCCTTCGTGATGACCAGCGCGCTGGCGAGGTAGCGGTATTTCAAGTCCTCGTGCAACGGGTCGCGCTCGTCCGCGAGCCGCGCGTTCACGGTCTTGGCGAACATCGTCAGGTGCGCCTGCGCGGCCTTGCCCGGCAGCGCGACGAGGCTCTCGCGAATCTTCGTCAGCGCCGCGCGGTTCATCGCCTTCGAGAGGTTGAGCTGGCCGCCGGAGCCGATGCCGATGAGGCCGTGGAACCAGCCCAGGTGCGCGTCAATCGAGTGTTCGGCGGGTGCGAGCTTGGTGACTTCCTTGGCGTAGGCGGCGGTGCCGCGCTGGAAGTAATCCTGCGCCAGCAAGTTCTTCTCCTTGTAGCCGAGCATCCGCTTCTTCGCGTCGCCGGTGACCAGCTCTTGGAAATACTCGAAGTCGCCCCAGTCCATGAGCAACGTCCCGCCGAGCGTGAGCGCGCGCGAACCGTCGGCGTGGCCGGTGAGCCAGTCATCAATCATGTGCAACGCCCCCGCGTAGCCCGCGCGCACCATCTCCAGTGTCTGCGTTTCGTTGCGGCGGGTGAGGCCGGCTTTCTGCACGTCCATCTTGCGCCAGCGCTCGGTGAGGTTCGTGTGCATCCGCGAGAGGATGAGGAAGAAGAGCTGCTCGTCCATCTTCGCCAGGGGGCCGAACACCTTCTCGATGTGGCTCGTGCGGTAAGCCTCCGCGTTGCTGTAGGCGAGGTCGAAGGCCGCGACCACCTTCTGGTAATCCTTCGGCGCAATGCCCGCCTGCCGGAAAATCGCCATCATGCGCGCGAGGCTCTCGATGTTCTTCTCCATCATGATGGGCGTGACGGGAATCCGCGCGTCGTCGGGTAGTAGGTATTTCTTGCGCAGCGTCTCGGAGATTGTCGGGTTGTGGGTCTGCGCCCAGACGGTGAGGAAGTCCTCGGCGAGCACCACGCCCGCGTCCGGCGTGCGCTTGCCAATCGCGACGATGCGCTCGGCGGCCTGGTCGAAGTTCGCGCTGGCGAGAATGATTTTCGAGAGGCCCACGTCGAGTCGCTCGCGCAGGCTGGCGGGCAACGCCGCCTCCCACTTGCCCGTCGGCGCGTTGGGGAGCAAGTCCTCGGGCGCGACGAGTTTGGGCCGCGAACTGGTGGGCGAAGTCTTCTGCATGAACGTGTTCTCCGCCTCCGCCAGCCAGTGCTCGGCCATCATCTGCGCGAGCTGATTCCACGGCTGCGCGCGGAGGTCCACGTTGTCGGCGAGCAAGGTCGCGATGGAGGTTTGGGCCTTGAGATTCTCCGTGCGCAGGGCTGGTTCACCGCGCAGTTCACTCTGGAGCTTGCGCCCGAAACCGCCGACCAGCCGCACCGCGCTCTCGGGGCTGGTCTTCAGCAAGTCCGCGAAGACCGGCGCGAGCGTGCCCGGCGGGATTTGCATCATGACGCGCGCGAGCGCCGTGCCGGCCTTGGTTTTCTCCCAGTCATTGACCTTCGCGAGCGTGAGGATGCGGAGATTCTCGTCCCAAACTTTCTGCACCTGTGCGCGCTGCGTGGCCTCGCTCTCCTGCTGCGAGGCGAGGAAGGATGTCAGCTCGTTGCGCAAACCTTCGTCGGCTAATTGCTCCACCTGCGCGAGCGACGGCAGGTAAGCGCGGGCCAGTTCCTTGAAGCCGCCGGCGAGCAGGACGCGACCGGCGAGCAGGCGTTTGGCCGGGTCGTTGCCGCCGAGTTTGTCGGTGCCTTTCTTGAAGCGGTCGGCGACCCAGTAGCTCTCATTCGCGGGCACGGCGAGGCCGAGGAGTTGGCCGAGCTTGCGCAAGTTGTCGCCGGTGAGTTCACCCGGCACCGCGTCGGCGAGGCCGAGCACGTCGTCGAGGCGGACGTTGGGCTTCGCCTTCTCGGTGAGGTCGCCGAGCATCTTGTCGTAAATCTTGCGGGCCAAGTCCGGCGGCATCAGCGCGAGCTCGGCGCGGACCTTCGCCCAGTCGCCGGTGCGGAAGAGGTAGAAGAAGCGGTCGCTCGCCGTCTGCGTGGCGGCGTCGGTGCGCTCGGCCTTTTCCAGCGCGTTGAAGATGTCCGTCAGTTCGCGCGAGAACTTGTGGGTGAGGATGGACTCGTATTGCTTGAGCAGCTTCGGGTCAAGCGGCGCAGCGGGCTGCTGGGCTGGGGCCGGGGAGAGCAGGGCGAGGACGCACGCGGCGGCGAGACTGCGGCACGAAATAAGGAGAGGTGGTTTCATGGGCACTGGGAAATCTGGGGTCGGTGAGTTGAGCAGGCAGCGCTAGGAACCGTTGGTCGGGAGCTTCTCGAATTCCTGGAAGACCGCCCGGCCGTCCGCCTTGGGACCGGTCTTGGTCCCCGGGCCGGGTCCGAGCAAGGCGGCGGCGGCCTTGGCTTTGCCGGGGCCTTCGGGCGTGGGGTTTTGCTTTATCTGCAACGCGACTTCGAGGTTCTGCAACTTCGCTGCGTTGATGCCCGCGACGCCATTGACCGCGCGAATGCTGCCGCCAGCACCCACGGTTCCACCGCCGACGTTCACGGCCGTGCCCTTCACACCCACGACGGGCGGGGCTTTGGGCGGCGGGGGCGGCGGCGGAGGTTGCACCGGCGGAGGCGGCAGGACCGGCGCGCGGCCGTCGGCCTTCACGCCGTTGATGGTGTCGATGCCGTCAATTTTGTTCACGCCCTGGGCCGTGTTCTTTGGCGTCGTCGCGACCGTCGGCTCGATGGGCTTCACCTTCGCCACGGCTTCTTCCTTCACGCCCTTGATGCCCGAGACGGCGGCGGTGGGCGGGGTCTTCTCCTGCGCGCGGACGAGACAGGCGAGCGCGAGCAAGACCGCGAACAACCAGCGTGCGTTCCGATGCTTCATGGTGTTTTCCTCTGCATGGTTTTCTCAAACTCCGCCTCGACGCGCCGCTCGTATTGGGCGAGCGCCGCCGGGTCTTGATGCTCGGCGAGGTAGCGGAAGATTTGCCGCGTGCGCTCGGCGAAGGGCCGCCATTCCTCCTCGGCCGCGCCGTTGGTCTTCAGCAGATACGTTGCGTAGTAATGCGCCTTGCCCAGCATCTCGCGGATGGCGCGGGTGACTTTGGCGTCGTCGCCGTGGACCAGCGCGGCCTCCTGGAGCAGTTCGGTCAGGTCGGTGATGGAGCCGACGACGTCGAGCATCGCCAGCCGCGCCTTGGCCTTCGCGAGGCGAATCTGGTGGCGGACCAGCGGCGTCTCCTCGGCGGGCAGTTCGGCGGTGAGCTTGTCGTATTCCTCGAGGATGAGTTCCCAGTCGGGTTCCTTCGCCCGCTCCAGCTCGCGGAGGGTCACGACGCGGGCGTGGGCCTTCTCTCGCGCGACTTGGATTTGCCCCTGATTGAAGTGGTAGTAGAGCACCGCCACCGGGAAGAGCAACCAGAGCAGGGTGAAGAACTTTCTCATCGCGCGCCCACCCCGACTTCCTTCGCACGCTCGCGATTCGCGGCCTCGCGCTCGGGTTGGCCCACCTTCCAATCGCTGCCGAAGAACTCCAGCGCCACCGGGATGAGCGCGTAAATCGCCGCGCTCAATGCCATCGCCAGCACCGCCAGCTCCGCGAGCGTGAAGCCCTTGCGCGGCGGGGCCAGCGTCACCACCAAGTCGCCCAGCGCCGACGTGGTCAGATGCTTCTCGTTCACGTCCGTGTAAGTGCCCTGCATCGCCGAGGCCACGGCGCGCAAGGTGTCGCCTTCCTGCCGCGATTGATGGCCGTCAATGAACGTGCCCTTGTGCGGATTGCCCACGCCGAGCACGAAGACTTCCTTCACCGACTTCGGGCGTGGGAGGATGGGCACGAGGTTCACGCAATCGCCGTCGGTGAAGATGATGAGCCGCGTGCTGCCATCGGGAAAGTCGTTCACCAGTTTGACCGCCGCGTTGAGGGCTTGGCCGAGGTCGGTCTGGCCGGTGGGCATCGAGTAACTCAGCGGCAGGCCGTTGAAGACATTGCGCACCAGCTCCGGGTCGCGCGCCTCCATCACCACCGGCATGGAATCCGTCCAGAAGCCAATCACGCCGAAGCGCAGGTTCCCGCTCACCCGCTGGAGAATGCCCTCGACCACCTCGCGCATCCGCGCCTGCCGCGTGAGCTTCCCCTCCGGCCCGGCGTCCGTGAGATACATGCTGGGCGAGAGGTCCGCGACGAACACCAGCCGCGTGGCATCTTTGTTGGCCTGCTTGCGGTCGCCGCCCTCCTTCTCCGCGAGCTTGATAATCAGCAGCGTCGCTAAGCCCCACGCGAACGCCGCGAGAGACAGCGCCCGCAGCAACGGAACCACGCGCGTCCACCCGTGCGCCGCACCCGTCGGCCCGAACGCCAGCCGCCCGACCGCCCGAATGCGCCGGACGTGCAGCCACTCGGCCAGCAGCGTGAGCAGCAGGACAGTGGTTGCAGCGAGGAGCGGAATCATTCGGAGAAGCGGCGCAAGATCCGCCGCCTTAAGCTCGGCCTCCGCGAGCCGAAAACCCCCGCGAGCCGGCGGCGGAGTCTTTCAGAAAGCGAGAGCCAAGTGGCACACAGCGCGACATCATGGGGATGTGAATCGGTTTGTTCAGGTCACACCTGACGGAAAGCACCCTCGAAGATTCAGTTCCGACTACGTGGAGTCGCTCTCTCTACTCCATCGAGACTGACCGCCGCGCGGCTTTTTTCCCCGCGTGATGGGATTTGTCCGCCAGCATCCGGCGCTTGGCGCCTTTGGACGGCTTGCGATTCTGGCGGCGGATTTTCTCCTCTTCGGCGCGGTTAGCCGAAAGCTTCCCCTGACGCTGCGCGGCAATCTTATCGAGCAGCAGTCGGCGCGCGATCTGGCGATTGAGTCCCTGCTGTCGGGTTGTCTGACATTTGACCTGCAGACCGGTCGGGAGGTGGATCAACATCACGCAAGTGGAGCTCTTGTTTACGTTTTGCCCGCCGTGCCCGCCAGAGCGAACGAAGGATTCCGAGATGTCAGCTTCGCGCACATCCAGCGCCGCCATGCGCTGGGTAAAC
>CAMBZO010000055.1 GCA_945872195.1 Akkermansia muciniphila
TGGAAATCGGCAACCACAGCCTGGGTCACCAGTCGGGCTACGGGCCGATGGTGGCCATGGAGGATCAGGTGCTCGCTCATGGCGGTCCGAGGATGACGACGCTTTGCTGGCCGATCTACAACGTGAACTGGAATGATTGTCCGAAACTCTCCGCGCACGGCTACACCTTTGGGCGCGGCGGCCACGAGCGGCCCTACCGGCCGACGGTGGACAATCCATTCGATGTGCCGTCCTTCTCGATCACGGATGGGCTGCCGGTCGAGAGCTTCATCAAGCATGTGCAGCAGGCCTGCCAGGGCCGGGTGGCGGTGCTCACTTTCCACGGGGTGCCGGACCTGGAGCACCCGCCGGTCAGTCTGAAGCCGGCGACTTTCAAGGCGATGATGCAGTATTTGAAGGACAACAAATACCAGTGCATCGCGATGCGCGACATGGCGAAGTATATCGATCCGATCAAAGCGGCGAGCCTGCCGCGCACGGCCAACGATGCGAAAGGCGCACCGCCCTTCGAGCGCCTCAAAGACGAAAAGCCCTTCGTCACGCCGCCGGGAAATGACATTCTGGAATTCCGTTTTCCCAATCTCCCTCCGGCTAATATTTCCAAAACCAGCATCCGGCTCAACGTCCCTCACGCCACGGATGTCACGGCGCTCGCGCCGAATATTAAAGTGTCTCCTGATGCCACGGTCGCGCCTGCGACCGGCACCGTCCGGGATTTTTCCAAACCGCAGACCTACACGGTGACCGGTAGTGATGGCTCCACGAAAAGCTGCGTCGTGACAGTGAACAGGACCGCCATCAGCCAGGGCAAGGACATGCTGACCTTCGTGCTGCCGGGCGTGTCCTCCAACGCGGTTGCCGGAAACCGCATCGGCGTCTCCGTGCCGGCGACCACGGACGTGACGGCGCTCGCGCCCGCCTTCTCGCTGTCGCCGTTCGCCACGGCGGTGCCGCCGTCCGGGACGACGCGGGATTTCACCCGGCCGCAGAATTACACGATCATGGCGCAGGATGGCTCGTCCCACGTTTGCACCGTGACGGTGGTGAAAATCGACAAGCCGAACGCTTTCACCTGGAGCAAGGCGGAGGGCGGCAACTGGAGCGAAGGCGCGAGATGGTCCGACAATCTAGGATCGGGCTCTGCGCCACAGGCCGCCGGTCAGCCGGATTATTTTTTGAGCTTTAACCAAGGCGGTGCTCGCGCGGTGACGAATGATTTGAACGCAGGGTTTCTGCTGAATCAGCTCGTCCTCGGAGATCGTTCCGGAGGTTTGGTCGTGAGCGGCCATGGTCTGAGGTTCGCCAGAGAGATGGCGAATAACCTCCCGCCGGTGGTTCATGCGGGCAAGTGCCAACGAGTGGACATCAACGTGCCCGTAAATCTCCAGGATGATCTCACCGTGAACACCTCTCCGGACAAAGACCCCAATTGCTTCATCAGTTTCAACGGGGTGATCTCCGGACCTCGCGCCCTGATTCTGAAAAGTTCCGGTGATGCCAACGTCGCCGGCATCAACTTCCACGATGTGCACTTCGGCATCCTGCAAATCAACAATGCCAACACCTACACCGGCGGGACTTTCATCAATGGCGGCAAGATCAACGTGCGGAGGAACGACGGCCTGGGAACAGGCACGGTGACGCTGGACAAGTTCGGCACCTTGTCCACCGACGCCAACCTCGCCAACCCGGTGGTGATCAATCAAGGCACACTCTTTCGTTGCAGCTTGAGCGGTCCCATCACGCTCAATGGCATCGCCGGGTTCATCAGCCAATGCTCGATCTCCGGCGGGATGAGCGGGCCCGGCGGCTTCACGATGTATGGCGCCAACGGGACCTACCTCAACATGGTGCCCGGCGGCACCGTGACGCTCCATGGCACGAACACTTACTCCGGACCGACCACGATCTTTCCGGCGACGCTGAGCGTGAAGAAGGCCGCGGGACTCTACAATGGAGACGCTGCAAAATGGACGCCGGCCAACCTCACCATCCATAAAGCCGCGACGCTCCGTCTCAATGTCGGCGGCCCGGGCGAGTTCACGGGCGAACACGTCGGCACGCTGCTCGGAAACCTGACGCGCTCGGTGAATGACAACGGCTTGATGGGCGGGTCGTTCGTATCGCTGGACACCGCCAACGCCTCGGAACCCGTCACTATTTCCTCCAGTATTACCGACTCCAAAGGTCCGGGAGGCGGCTCGTTTCTTCTCCGGAAATGCGGGGCCGGCGCGATGCGGATTTCGGGTAATAACACTTTCAGCGGCCAGACAATTCTAGAGAGCGGGACGTTGATCGTTTCATCTCTCAACAGCTTCACCGAGGGAGCGCGCCGGGCCAGCAGCAGCCTGGGAGTGCCGATGGACATCGAGGCCGGCGAGATCGTCATCGGCGAGGAAGGCAAAGACGGTGATGGCGCGTTGATTTACACCGGCACGGGCGAGACCTCCGAACGTGTGATGAATTTTGCGGGAAAGAAATCCACCGTGACCTTCGATCAATCCGGCACGGGCCTGCTGAAGCTCACCAGCGACTTCCTCATCTCCGGCTACGGTCACAACAAAACCATCGCGCTCAAGGGTGATACCGCCGGCATGGGAGAAATCGCCGGCGCCATCGCGGATCCACATGACCGCGCGGGCAAAGCGACGACCGCCCTCATCAAAGAAGGAAAGGGAACCTGGGTGCTCTCCGGGACAAACAACTTCAGCGGCCAAACCAAGGTGACCCAAGGCACGCTGTCGCTCGCCAATGCCCACAGTTTAGGTGACAAAATCGAAATCGATGTTTCCGAAGGCGCCATGCTGGGGTTGAACTTCAAAGGTGAAATGCGCGTTGGCAAAATCTCTTTCGGCGGACAAACACAGCCGGCCGGCACGTATGATGCGAAAAATGCCCCCAGCTTCATCAAGGGCACGGGAGTGCTCAAGAATTGAGATTCTGGAATACGTCACCGCCTCGCGCCGTCAGCTTCCCTCTTTAAAAACAATTGTTACAGGGGCAGCGTTGATAATTTTATCCAGCACCCTGGTGCTGATGGCGGGCGACGAGGAGAAGGCGCGGACGTGCGTTTCTCCAGCAGCGCGGGCGCGGCGCTCGTGTTTCAAATCATGGAGTGGGACGCGGCGAACGGGACCGCGAGCATTTGGGTGCGCATCCCGCGCATCACGGGAGGGGTCTTCGTTTCAGCGTTCCCCTCCCAGTGGCCGAACCACTACCCAAAAGGGGTTGGGAACCGGGGTGAAAGCCCTTGAATCACCCTCCCCGGCGGCTAGTCTCTCTGATGTTCACAAGTTTCAAACTGGCCACGAAGTAATGTTAACCAATCTCACCATGACTTGTCCGCACTCCCCCCAAACCGCCGCCCCTCGGGTGCGCCGCCAGCCGACAGTCGGATTCACCCTCATCGAATTGCTCGTGGTCATCGCCATCATCGCGATACTGGCGGGCATGCTGCTCCCCGCGCTCTCCAAGGCCAAGGCCAAGGCCCTCGGCTCCAAATGCATGGTCAACACCAAGCAACTGGCGATGGCTTGGCTCATGTATGCCGACGACCATGACGCCAGGGTCGCAGCCGTGACCATTACGGACTGGAATTCTGGAGGAAACGCCGGCACCTGGGCGGCGCAGTGGTGTGGCGGCACGATGATCCCCGCGAGGACTACCGCCACCAACCCAGTGCCGATCACCACCGCCCAACTCTTCCCTTACATCAAAAACTTGGCCATATACCGCTGTCCGTCTGACCGGAGCGTGGCGTTTGGCGAACCCCGCGTGCGAAGCGTGGCCGCCAGTCAGGCCTTTTACGCCAGTGCCCAGCCGCTGGGTGCCACCTATCAGCACTTCACCAGGACCACTCAGCTTGGTAAGCCCTCGGACACCTGGGTATTCCTCGATGAAAACCCCAACACCATCAACGACGCCTCACTGGGGGTGTCCATGACTGTATCGGGTGCCACCTCCGCCACGGTCATTGACTCGCCCGCAGGCTACCACCTCAACGCCACCGGCTTTTCGTTTGCCGATGGACATTCGGAAATTCACCGGTGGCAATCTCGCGAATTCTGCAACCTTCTCTCGGCGAACTACACCAGTTCCGACCCCAGTTTCATCGCGGACTCGATCTGGTTGAGCAGCATGACATCTCAGCTCAAGTAAGTGGCTTCCGTGTCCGCATTCGCCCCCGAGCCGCATTGGATTGTCGCTGCCTCCCGACCATGCTTGGATGGCTGCACGCTGCGGTATGCGCCTTGCCTCCCATCACCCCAGCCCCCAAGCTCCAGGCCATGGCATCAAAGACTTTGAGCTCGCCTCACAAATAGAATCAACCCACCAACTCCCCACAGACAACCCCCAACATCCAATGAATCAAAACCTCAAAACCCGCCGGGCTTTCGCTCTGGAATCCCTCGCCCTCACCGCGGTCGCCCTCTCGCCCTTCGCCACCGTTTCGGCGGCGGCACCGGAAATTCCCAAGCCGGACGGCAAACCCGCCGACCTGACCAAGCCCGTCCAGGTTTTCATCCTGCTGGGCCAGTCAAACATGGTCGGCCTCGGCAAGGTAAAAGGCGCGGACGGCTCGCTCGAGTTCGCGGTGAAGGAAAAGAAAAAGTATTCCTACCTCGTGCAGGAGGATGGCAAGTGGACGGAGCGGAAGGACGTCCGCTTTGTGCAGTATATGTCCGGTAAGGGCCCGCTAAAAAATGAATGGATGACAGTCACTGGCGGCAACCTCGGCCCGGAATACGGCCTCGGCCATGCGCTGGGAAATACGATCGAGGCGCCCGTGATGATTCTCAAGAGCTGCATCGGCAACCGGGCTCTGGGCTGGGATCTCCTGCCGCCGGGCAGTGAGCGCCGCGAGTTTGTCGCCAAGGACAAGGCGGGCGTGGAAAAAAAGTTCGTCTATGCCGGCTACAAGGACAAACCCGAGTTCTGGGAAATGGACCCGGCCAAGGGACTCAAGACCGAACCCGCGCCGTGGGTGGACAAAGCAGGCAAGCCGATTGACTGGTATGCCGGCAAGCAGTGGGACTCCGACATCGGCGACGCCAAAAAGGCTCTGGCCGATCTCGAAAAACACTACCCGGGAGCCAAGGGCTACGAGGTTGCCGGATTCTTCTTCTGGCAGGGCGAGCGGGACGCCGGTAGCGCCGGCCACGCCGCGCATTACGAGAATAACCTCGTGCGTTTCATCAAGTCGGTGCGCAAGGAATTCAATGCTCCCAACGCGAAGTTCGTGCTCGCCACGATGGGTGAATCCGCCAAAGGCGGCGGTGGAAATGGCGGCCAAGTTCTCGAAGCCCACCTCGCTGTGGACGGCACCGCGGGCAAGTATCCCGAGTTCAAAGGCAACGTTGCGACCATCTACACCAATCCCATGGCGCAAGGCGGCAGCGGCAATGGTCACTACGGGGGCAAGGCCGAAGTTTACATGGATGTCGGCGAAGCCATGGGCAAGGCTATGGTGGAGTTGCTGAAAGCGGTGAAATGATCCGGCAACTTTTGATTTCCTCCTGGGCGGTTGCGGCGCTGACCACTTGGTCGGCGGCGGCGGCCGATCGTGCGTTTCGTGTCCAGCCGGTGATGGGCAAGCTGCTCGATCAGTATTGTTTTTCCTGTCACGACGACACGGCGAAGGGCGATGTGCGCCTCGATAATCTGGAGAGCCTCGCGCTGGATGCGCGGCTCGATCTCCTGAACCGGATGCAGGAGCAGATTTTCATCGGCGAGATGCCGCCGAAGAAAAAGAAGCAGCCCGCAGAGGCTGAACGAAACTTGCTGGTGGAATGGCTATCGAAGGAATTGCAGGCGCATGGTGCTTCGAAGCTCGAAGACAAACTGCGCAAGCCGGAATACGGCAACGTGCTCGATCACGACAAATTGTTTTCCGGTAAATACAAGGATCTGCCCGGCTTCACGCCCGACCGCCGCTGGCTGATCAGCGAATTCATCTTCGACGCGAAGTTCAACAGGATCCTGGGATTCAATCCGAGAAAACTCATCGATGGAAAGCACCAGTATGTCATCGGCGACAACAGCAGGACCGGCGTGAACCTGACCAATCCCTTTCTGTTGCCGACCCACAGCGGGGTCCGCTACTACGACACCACAATGCTGTCTGGCGGGCATCTCCTGACGATGATCAACAATGCCAGGGAGGCCTCGGGATTCATGCTGTCACAGGCGAAGAGGAACAGCAGCATCCCTGCGTTCAACAAGGTCATGGCCGCAGAATGGGAGCATGAGAAGATTCTCGCTGCGCGCCAAAGCTATTTGGATGGCAACATTGAGCCGTTGCTGCGCGAACTTTATCAAGGCAGGCACGCAGCCTTGCTGCCGGTGTTTGTTGCCACAAGAATCGAACCCCCGACAAAGGCTGGGAACTTCGATACCGACGTTGGGCGGGACGACAAAACTGCAATTTGGGACGCGATGCAGAAGCATTTCACGGGGAGTCAAATCGACGAGGCCCTGATCATGAAATGCGAGAGGGAATGGTTCAACAGTGGCGTCCACGAACGGAGCATCCAGATCCGCCAAAACTTCATGCGTGGCAACAAGAGCGAGTTGATCAGGCGCTTCAAGCTCTTGCCGAAGCCAAGCGAAGTCAAAGCGCCCAAACCACCTGCCGATTCCGAACTCATCAACGCCGCGCTCCGGAAGCATCGCAAGGCTGGTGATACCTATTCTGCGATCATCGCCAAGTGCATGGGCGGCTGGGCGGAAGAATTCAAACAGGAACGCCTCAAGACACAACCCTTAAGCGATACGCAGATCGGTGATCTTGTCGAGCAGCTGTTCACCAAAATCATCGAGCGAGCGCCCTCAGGCCAGGAGAAAGCCGAATACAGCACATTGACGAAGTCTTACGTCCAGAAACTGGGGACCGGGAAGGCCATTAATAAGCTCAGCCAGTCGATGATTCTGCGGTCGGATATTGTCTATCGCTTTGAATTCGGCGAGGGACAGGCGGATGAGCACGGGCGCAAGATGCTCTCGCCGCGCGATGCCAGTTACGCCATCGCCTATGCGCTGACCGACAGCAGCCCGGACAAACTGTTGGTTGAGGCAGCGAACAGCGGCAGACTCAACACACGGGAGGACTACCGGCGCGAAGTGCAGCGCATGCTCAAGGCCAGGGACCAATATTACGTCATCGATGGGGCTGTGCCTATCGCCATAGACAGCTTCACCGATCTGCCGATCCGGAAGCTCCGGTTCTTTCGTGAGTTTTTTGGCTATCCAGCGCTGCATGCCATTTTCAAGGACAACAAGCGGTTCGGGGGGGATTACGCCCACCCATATACGACAGGGCGGCTTGTTGCAGAGGCGGACATGCTGGTCGAGCACATCCTGAAGGCAGACAAAGACGTGTTCGCGAGGCTTCTCACCACGGAGGAATTCTACATTTACCACTCCGGGGACAATCAGGCGATGACTGCCACCACAGCGAACATCCGCCAAATCTACGAATACTTTAAGGACAAGGACTGGAAGAACTTCAATGCGGAACAGTTGAAGGCCCACATGCCATTTCTCAAGGAGCATCCGATTCCAAATGTGGCTTTAGATACCATTGGTGGCGAGCCCCCCCGATCGCTGGTGGCGTTCAAGGCGACCATGGCCAGCTATCAAGAGCGTCTTGGCAATGGGCAGACTGCCTCCGTTCCCTTCTACTCGTTTTTTGGAGCCGCGGCCGCGGCGAAGAATCGCACCGCTGGAGGGCTGGTCGGCGAACAGGTCGCGAAGTGTTACGGACTGGACCTCGTGAACTGGAATTACCCTGCGGTTCAGCCCGCGAAGGTCGAGCATCGGAAAGGCATGCTGACGCACCCGGCGTGGCTGATTGCCTTTGCCGGCAACACGCATACCGATCCGGTCAGGCGCGGCAAATGGGTGCGGGAAAAATTACTGGCCGGGACCGTGCCCGATTTGCCCATCACCGTGGATGCCGTAGTTCCAGAAGATCACCACCAGACACTCCGGTCCCGCTTCGCGAAAGTCACGGAAGCGGAATACTGCTGGAAGTGCCACGAGCGGATGAACCCCCTTGGTTACAGCTTTGAAATGTATGACGACTTCGGGCGATTCCGCACGCAGGAATCCCTCGAGCATCCGGACAATTTGATCAAGAAGATGCCCGACAAAGGCTCGCCACAGGCGGATTTGCGGGACATCTACAAGACCTTGCCGGTGGATGCCAAAGGCAAGCTGGTTGGAACGGGCGACACCAATCTGGACGGCGACATCAAGGACGCGATCGACCTGAGCGAGCGCCTCGCGAAGTCCACCAGAGTCCGCCAGTCCATCATCCGCTATGCTTTTCGTTATTTCATGGGGCGCAACGAAGTTCTCTCGGACTCCAAAACCCTCATCGATGCCGATCAAGCCTACGTCCAGAGTGGCGGCAGCTTCGATGCAGTCATCGTCTCGCTGCTCACCTCCGATTCATTCATTTACCGAAAACCAGTCACCAATTAAACACATGAAAACCAGAAGAGACTTTTTTAAAACCACCGTCCTAGGCGCTGGTGCGCTTTCGCTCACACCTTACCTCGACGCGTTCGGTGCAGCGGCCAAAAACAATGGGTTTCCCAAACGGTTCGTCTTCATCCGCAAGTCCAACGGTGAGCGTCCGGACGAAGTCGCACTGCCCAGCCTCTCAGAAAAGGACAAAGCACTGGACGAAAAGAAACAGCCCCTTGTGGTGGACTTGGACCGGCACGAGTTGCCGGTCTATCTGCAGGGCCTGGAAAAGCACAAGGCGAACATGACCATTCTTCAAGGCTTGTCCTGCATGATGAGCGAGAACGGCCACATGTCCTACTCGTCCGTAATGGGTGCCTTCAAATCGAACCAAAATTCAATCAGCGGCATCAAGCGGGCCACCATCGATTTCGAGTTGGCGAAGCTGTTCCCATCGCCCTTCGGACACGTCGAGCTGGCACTGACCGGAGACTACGCCAAATACAGGACCGGAATTGTTTCCGGTTACTCGGCCTCCGGCCCGCACCAGCGCAACTACTCCTACGCGGATCCTCAGACCGCCCTTGATGAGCTGTTCCGCGCCGTGACCAATCCCATCGGAGTGGATTCCGATAATGCCATGCTCAAGTTCCTGGAAAACGACGAGTCCTTCAAGGCGCGCATCCTCCAGGGCTACGAAAAGCAAAAGCTCAGCAACCACATCAGCGCGATCGAAGAGATCCAAGCGCGCAACCTGAAGTTGTCAAAAATGGCCGGCTCCATCGCGAAACACATTCCGCAGCTCGGTAAGATTCACGAAAACGGAGGGGTTACCGCCAGTTCACCGCAAAAATGCGAAGCAATGACTGAGGTCCTGATCGCCGCCCTCATCACCGGGATGACGAATGTGGTGACCTACACGATCGATGAACTGCAAACTCCCATGCGGGGCCTGCCCGGAAACGAGAGCGATACTGTTAACATCCATTCCATCGGACACAACGGAAGCTTCAGCGGAGTCCCCGCGGCTAAAATCCGTGAGAACATCCGCATCCTGCACATGCAGCAGGTGGCGCGCATCGTCGAGCGCCTCAAGGCCGAACCCGAGGGCAAAGGCACCATGTTCGACAACACCATGATCATGTATTTCCCTGAGAACGGTGAAACGCACCACGGCTACGGCTACGAGATGCCCATTGTCATTCTGGCGGGCAACAACTGCAAACTCGATATGGCCGGCCGCTACATCCGCCTGCCCTTTCACGGCACCGAAGGGCACAAGACGCTCGGCAACTGGTATACCACCCTGCTCAACGCCCACGGAAATCCGATCAAACACTACGGCGACTTCGACCTGGAGATGTCACGCAAGAAGCTGGATCAGACCGGGTCGATCAAGCAGTTCCTTGGTTAGAGGGAGCGAACACCCCTCATCACAAAAATGAAACAGAACCACATCACCCGCCGAGCTTTTGGCCTGTCATCCATCGCGCTCACCGCGGTCGCCCTCTCGCCCTTCGCCACCGTCTCGGCGGCGGCACCGGAAATTCCCAAGCCGGACGGCAAGCCGGCCGACATGAGCAAGAAGGTCAAGGTGTTCATCCTCCTGGGCCAGTCCAACATGGTCGGTCTCGGGAGGATTAACGCTGGCGACAAAGGCAAACCTGAGGGGTCCCTGGAGCATGCCGTAAAGACCAAGGTGAAATATCCCTATCTCGTGGATGATGCCGGCAACTGGTCGGTGCGCAAAGATGTTCGCTTTGTGCGTATGATGCAGGGAAATGGATTGATGAATAACGAGTGGCTGGGCGTCGCGCAACCCGA
>CAMBZO010000056.1 GCA_945872195.1 Akkermansia muciniphila
GCCGCCGCCAAGTCGCTGCGGCGAGCGGCCATGCTCTTGAAGAACTCGTAGCCTTCGCGCAGGCGGCGGACGCAGACGTCCTTGTCCTCGAGCATGGTCTTGATGATGCGGAGAATCGGTTTCGGGCGGAGGTAGTAAGCGCGGTAGAAGCGCTCCACGTCTTCGAAGATCTGCTCCTTCGAGAGGCCGGGGTATTCGAGCGTGGACTGCTGGAGGCCGTCGCCTTCCACGAGGTCGGTCTTGTCCTTCTTCACGAACCAGCCGTTAAGCTTGGCCTGCTCGAAAAGTTCGGTGCCGGGATACGGTGCGGCGAGCGAGACTTGCATGCTGAAGACGTCCAGTTCCTTCGCGAAGTTGATGGTCTGCTCGATGGTTTCCTTCGTCTCGACGGGCAGGCCGAGGATGAACGTGCCGTGGATGACGACGCCGGCCTTGTGGCAGTCCTTGGTGAAGCGGCGCATCTCGGCGGTGGTCACGCCTTTCTTGATGCGCGTGAGGGTGTCGTCATTGCCGCTCTCGTAGCCGACGAGGAAGAGGCGAAGGCCGTTGTCCTTGAGACTTTTGATGGTGTCGTAGTCGAGGTTCGCGCGGCTGTTGCAGGACCAATCCACGCCGAGCGGGCCGAGCTTCTTCGCGATTTCGCGGGCGCGCGGGAGGTTCGCGGTGAAGGTGTCGTCATCGAAGAAGAACTCGCGCACCTGCGGGAAGAGCTTCTTCATGTAAGCCATCTCGTCGGCGACGTTCTGCGCGCTGCGGACGCGATACTTGTGCCCGCCGATGGTCTGCGGCCAGAGGCAGAAGGTGCATTGGGCCGGGCATCCGCGGCCGGTATACATGGAGACGTAGGGGTGCTGGAGGTAGCCGATGAAATACTTTTCGATCTGGAGGTCGCGCTTGTAAACGTCGGCGACCCACGGAAGCGAGTCCATGTCGGCAATCATCTCGCGCTCGGGGTTGTGTTTGATTTTGCCTTCGCTGTCTTTGTAGGAAACGCCTTTGACGGTCGAAAGCTCGCGGCCCTCAGCGACTTCCTTGCAGGTGAAGTCGAACTCCTTGCGCGCGACCCAGTCAATGGCCCACGAGGCCTTGAGCGTCTCGGTGGGCAGCACCATCGCGTGCGCGCCGACGAAGCCAATCTTGGTGGCGGGCCGCTGCTGCTTGATGGCCTCGGCGACTTTGCAGTCGTTCTTCAGCGAGGGCGTGGAGGTGTTGATGATGACGTGGTCGAAGTCCTTCGCGATGGCGAGGCACTTGGCCATGTCGATGTGGTGCGGCGGGCAGTCGAGGAGCCGGCTGCCGGGCACAAGCGCGGCGGGCTGCGCGAGCCAGGTGGGATACCAGTAGCTGGTGACCTCGCGCGTGGCCTGGTAGCGCGCGCCGGCGCCGCCGTCAAAGCCGTCGAAGGAGGGAGGAGACAAAAACAATGCACTCATGGGATCTAGCTCTGAAATCGTTTGGTTGCTGAAGGCGTTACTCCGCCTTCGTCGTCACCGTGCCGTTCGCCTTAATCTTCGCGAGCAGGTCGTCGCGCTGGGAGGTGTCGCCGGTGCTGCAACCACCGCCGGTGGCCACAGGGGCGTGCGTGTGCTCCTCTTCCTTACGAGTGAAGCCACCACGTGCGCCGGCAGCGGGATTGATGGCGGCCTTGGCCTCGGCGAGGTGGCCCTTGCCGATGGTCACGCCGTTGAAGGCGCGCTTCTCGAGGTCGGCGCTGGCGGGAAACGGCTTCGGCTTCGCGCCGAAGTTGTATTTCATGTTGATCCACGTGTCGCGCGGCTTGTTGCTCAACGCGCCGCTCGGATCGTAGCCGCAGTGGACCATGCAGTGCTCGCAGCGCGAGTCGCGCGCGACGCCGTTCACCACGCCGTAGGTCTCCCACTTCACCGTGCCGAGCATCTCGCCGTAGGTCGGATAATGGCCGTCGGTCATCAGGTAGCACGGCGCTTTCCAGCCCTTCACATTGTAGGTCGGGATGGCCCACGCGGTGCAGGTCAGCTCGCGTTTGCCGGCGAGGAACTCCTGATAGACCGGCGTGCCGAAGATGGTGAACGCCTTGCCCCAGGCCTCGATCTTCGCAAACTTCTTTCGCGTCATGTCGCGCGTGAGGAAGAATTCCTTCGGGTCGCGGCCGAGGCGCTTGACCATGTCCTTCTTAGCGGCGTCGTAATCGTAGCCGGGTGAAATCGTATGGCCGTCCACATCGAGCGAGGAGAGGAACTTGAACATGTCCTCGACTTCCTGCATGTCGGTCTCCTTGTAAACGGTCGTGTTGGTAGCCGTCTGATAGCCGAGAATCTTCGCCATCTTGATGGCTGCGACGCATTCCTTGAAGACGCCCTCGCGCTCGACGATGAGGTCGTGCGTGAACTCCAGTCCGTCCACATGGACATTCCAATACATCCACTTGCTGGGCTTGATGACGACCTTCGCCTTCGCAGCGGCATCGGCGGTCCGAATGGCCTCGACTTCCTTTTCGGTGATGAGCTTCTCGGCGACGAGTTGCTGGAGCTTCGGCTCCATCTCCGGCGTGAAGACGGTGGCCATGTAGTCCCGCATCTTCTTCCGCATGAACGTGGCGTTCGTGCAGATGTAAATGATGCGCTTTTGCTCGCGCAGCCCGGCGACCAGCTCCTCGATCTTCGGGTAAATCAGCGGCTCGCCACCGCAGATGGACACCATCGGCGCGTCGCAATCCTGCGCGGCGGCGAGGCACTGCTCCAAGGGCACCATGTCCTTGATCGACGTGGAATACTCGCGGATGCGCCCGCAGCCGGTGCAGGTGAGGTTGCAGGTGTGGAGCGGCTCAAGCTGGAGCACCATGGCGAACTTCGGCGTTCGCTTGATGACTTTGTGCTTGATGATGTGACGGGCGATTTTGACCGTCAGCGCGAGAGGAAAGCGCATAGGATTACTGAACTGAAACGAACTGTGGCACTGGCTCCCGCGAGACATCGAGACGCTCGGAGGGGGTAAGTTGTGGGGTCGTGTGGATAATGCCCGGAATCAAGAAACTCGCCGGTGACACCGACTGCGATGTGCGGAAACCACCACAGCCCACCACCCCGAGCACGAGCACGGGTAGGATTGCCAAGACAGGTCGTTTCCAACTAAAACGCATCCCAACACTATATGGAACGAGGCAAAAACAGCGCAACGCCTAATTCCGCGACCGCGACCCGGCAGTGGCGTGTGTCTCCGCGCTCCTGCATTTGGCTAGTGTTCGTGTCCATGCTGTTGGCCCCGTATTTCCCGGCGGTGTCCGCTCCACCGCCCAAGAAGCCCGCGGACATCCCCATGCCCACGCTGTCGGCCCGGTTCTCCGACGCAGCTCACATCAGGCTCATCGCCGCGCGCAAGAAGTTCCAGGCCGACACGAACAGCGTCCCGGCGGCTTGGGCGCTCGGCCAGGCGTGCTTCTGGCGCGGCGAGTTCGCGCAGGACGACGACACGCGCAAGTCGCTCGCGAACGAGGGCATTGCCGTCTGCCGCGCCCTGACCCTGCACGCGCCCACCGTGCCGGAGGGCCACTACTACCTTGCGCTGAATCTTGGTCAGCTCGCCCGCACGAAGTGGCTCGAAGCCCTCGGCATCGTCAAGGAGCTGGAGCACGGCATGAAGCTTGCCAGCGGCATGAATCCTCGGCTCGACCATGCTGGCCCCGACCGTTGCTTAGGCCAGCTCTACCGCGACGCCCCGGGCTGGCCCATCAGTGTCGGCAGCAAGTCCAAGACGCGCGCGCATCTACTGCGCGCCGTGGAGCTCGCCCCTGAATTCCCCGAGAACCACCTCGAGCTCATCGAGACCTGGCTGTTCTGGAAGGAGAAGAAAACCCTCCAGCGCGATCTCGACGTCCTGGCCGCCCTGTTACCCAAGGCGCGCCAGCAATTCACTGGTGAAGACTGGGCCGCCCGCTGGGACGATTGGGAACGTCGCTGGCAATCGGCACAGTCCCGGGCCGACGAGTTGTTGAAGAAGAAATAGAGTTTGCTGCACCCGCCTCGCCTGCCACGGAAGGTGCTCATAAATGTGTGGGCCACGTCTCTGACAGCGGTGTTTCCAAACTGAAGCGTCGCCCTCGCGGGTCGCACGCCGACGGCTACTTCACCACGAGGTCGAAGGGCAGGCTGCGGTCGAGGAGCGGGCCGAGCAGGGTGGACAGCTCGTGCCATTGCAGTCCGGGCGCGGCCAGCACAAGCGGACGCGGGGCGGCCAGCTTCCCGTCGGTGAGAAGGCCTGCGAGAGCCGCCGCGTTGGCCAGCTCCGTGAACTTCGCTTGTGCAATCTCCGCCTCGCTGAACATCGCCTCGACGCCGGGGCGCTGCGGGTCCGGCAGGCGTCGGGCCACGGCAAGTTTCGCGCCGCTGGCATTCTTGGAAATGCGCACCACCAAGTTCGCAGGGATGACCGCGCGCTGAAAGCTCACGGTGCTGAAGGCGGTCGAGTCCGCGTTGAAGACCGGCGTGGACGGCGTGCTAGCGAGGTCGGCTTGCAGTGGGGAAATCCCGTCAAGCGCGGCGGCGACGTGGCGCAGCAGAGTTGCGGGTTCCGGCTTCAATCTCACACCCACGTCCCAGCCGAGATGGTTTCGCAGCGCGAGCACGGAGCGAAGCTGCTCGGCCGGCGGCAGCGCACGCCCAGCGAAGGCGGCGGCGACGGCAGCTTCGTTGAACTGAAACTGGCCGTCGGGCGCAACGCTCAGACTCAAGTCCACGCGTCCCGGTTTGGGCGCAAGCTGCTTTAACTCGGCGGCCGTGCGGAGGTCGGCGGTCAGCTTCGCGGCGGCGGGGGAAAACTCGGCTGTGTCCACCGCGTGGAGCGGTGCGGCTATCTCACCGAGGTAGATGCGCAGCAACTTGAGCGGAGCGTTGCGCGCGCCCGTGAGCGGCTTGTCGGCGGCATCACGGAGAAGTTGAGCGACGGCGACGCGGTCGAGCTGCCACACGACGGCGATGGGATGCGACGGGACGCGGAGGGCGTTGGTGGTTTCGCGCAAGTCGGCAAAAACTTGATAGGTGCCAAACGCCTCGCCGACGAACAGTTCGTGGCTGAAGGAATGCCCGCGTTCCACCGAGCCGCCGGGCGGAATCACGAGCGTCTCCGCCGCGCTGAGCTGCGGTTCGGACATGGGAACGACGCGCACTCCGTTGGTGGCGACAAGCCACAAGTCGAGGCACGCGGGCCAGTCGAGGCGCAGCTCGGCTCGGCTGGTGTTGGTGAGTTTAAGTTTCAGAGGCGCGGGCTGGAAGGGGACGATGCGCGCGGGGCCGGTGAGTTCCAGGCGCACCTGCCGCGTCGCTTCGCGAGCCGCGCGCTCCGCAAGGTAGTCCGCAACAGAAAGCAGGCTGAGGTCGAGTTCCGTGCTGGCAGCGCGGCCGTTCCAGAGCGCGACGCCACGTGGCATCTGCGGGCGCTGCTTGGGATGCACACCGAGATACTGCGCGCGGACCTTGTAGTCGCCGGTGAACTCGGCCCTCACCCAGTCGGCGAGCAGGGTGTTGAGTTCCTGTGTCGCGCCGGGTGCGAGACGGATGGCGCGGGCAAACTGGTGCGCGAGCGACGGGCCGGCGACGGTGGACTCGACGGTGATTTCACCGAGCTTGCGGGTTTGTTTGCAGTGGTCGCACTTGGGGCTGTAGATGCCGGAGCCGGGGCCGCTGTGCGCAGGCACGCTGCCGGTGGCGGGCGGCGGGCCTTGGCGGCGCATCTCGACCTTGCCGTTGTTGCGACAGCAGCCTTCCCACATGAACGCGAGTGCCTGCGTGGAGGAATTGGTGAACCGCCACACGAGCGGCGTGGCATCGCCGATGACGTGGGTCTGCGCCGATGGGATGAAAATCTCGACGCGGATGGGCTGGTTCGTGGCGGGAGGGGGCACGGGCGCGGGTTGGGCGTCAGCCGAAAACAGACCGGCCGCGAACACCAGACCGAGCCACGGGACAGAAGAGCGAGCAAGCATCGCGCTCCAGTGGTAGCACGCGAAGACTTCCACAGGCAGGATTTTGGGAGACCGAAAAATTCAGTGCTGCCAACAGAAAACCCACCCTGCGCCGAAGCGCAGGGTGGGTTAAAACGAACCGCTGGCGAACTCAACGAACTCCAGCGAACGAAGGCCTACTTGTCCTTCTTCTTCTTGCCGCCGAGGGGAAGGCCGGCATCCTTGGCCTTCTTCTTGTCGTCATCGCTGATCTTCTCGATCTCTTCGGGTTCGAGTTTGCCATTCTTGTTGGCGTCGTATTTATCGGTCAGCTCCTTCTTGACCTTCTCCGCTTCAGGGGAGAGGGGCTTCTTGTCAGCGGCGCTGGCGGTGATGGCCGTGGCCGTGAGCAGGCCGAGGGCGAGGATGGCGAATTTTTTCATGGTTTGTTGACTGTGTTTGTTTGTTGTTTGCACCGGCTAGGCCGGCGAGGGAGGCAGACGCGAGGCGGTGGGCGAAGGTTACGGGACGCGTCTGCCCACCGTGGCGAACGCCGAAAACACAAAGGCCGCCGGCAAGCGGCGGCCCCTGTGGCGAATCTGAATCACGCCCAACTCAAGGCTCGGCGAGGATCTTGGCGCGCTGCTGATGATACTCACGCGGCGTGATCTTGTCCGTGAGGTAGAGTTGCAGCAGCTCCTTGAGGCGCTGCTCCTTCGCCTTGACGGGCCCTTTCTTCATCTCGGGCGGGGCCACGTTCGGAGCCGTGCCGGCAGGCGGGACCGTGGGGGTGACGGCGACGGGCTTCGTGGTCGCAGCCTTGCGCTCTTCCTCCGCGCGCTTGCGGTCCATCTCCTTCAAGCGCGCCTCGGTTTCGGCCTTTTGCTTCAGCTCAGCCTTCGCGGCAACTGCGGCGTCGGCTTTGGACTTGGCGTCAGCTTTCTTGGCGGCCGCGAGGGCATCCTCAACCAAACGTTTTGCGTCGCGCTCGGACTTGAGCTTCGCCTCGGCCTCCATCTTGATCCGGAGCGCAGCGGTCTCGCGCTCAAAACGAATGGATTCTTCCTGAGCCTTCATGGACGCCTTGACCGCGGCCGCGGCCTGCGCCTTCGCCAGCTTTTCGGCAGCGAGCTTGGCCTCTTGGGCCTGGCGCTCCAACTCGATCTTCGCCTTGGCCTGCGCCTCGGCCTGACGGTTGGCTTCGATCTGCGTCTTGCGGACGGTCTCCATCTGGGCTTCGGCGGCGACCTTGGCCGCACGGGCATTCTCCGCAGCCACCTTGGCAAGCATCTCAACTTCGGCTTCCTGGGCCTTGCGCTTTGTCTCGGCATCGGCGGCGGCCTTTTTCTCGGCCTCCTGACGTAGTTTCAACTCGGCCTTGGCCTGCATCTCGGCGGCATCCCGGGCTTTGCGATCCATATCTGCCTTCTGGTCGGCGGCGATCTTTGCGAGACGGTCGGCTTCAATCTTGGCTTTGCGCTCGGTCTCGAGTTTCACCTTGGCGGCGGCGGCGATCTGCTTGTCGGCCTCGAGCTTCACCTTGAGATCCGCAGCAGCCTTCTTTTCCAATTCAATCTTCGCCTTGGCCTCGGCTGCCTTTCGGTCGGTGTCCGCCTTGGCTGCCATTTCGGCTTTCTTGTCCGCCTCGATCTTTGCGATGCGATCGGTTTCTGCCTTCAACTTCTTGTCCGCTTCGAGCTTCAACTTGGCGTCCGCGGCGACTTTCTTGTCGGCTTCAATCTTCACCTTGAGGTCCGCAGCGGCTTTCTTCTCAAGTTCCAACTTCGCCTTGGCCTCAGTTGCCTTGCGGTCGGCGTCCGCCTTGGCCTTGGCGTCGGCGGCGAGCTTGGCTTGCTTGTCGGATTCTGCTTTCGCAGCAGCGGCATCTGCCTTGGCTTTGGCGGCGAGGGACGCAGCGGTCGGAGCCTTGGGGGCGGGCTGCGCGGCCATCTTGGCCTTGGCATCGGCGGCTTTCTTCTCGGCATCGAGTTTGGCCTTGGCGGAGGCTACCAGCTTGTCGGCATCGATCTTCGCTTTGCGGGCTGCCTCGGCTTGTTTCTCTGATTCCATCTTGGCCTTGGCATCCCCGGCTTTGCGGTCGACCTCAGCTTTGGCCTTCGCGTCCGCTGCGATCTTCGCTTGTTTCTCGGCTTCGGCTTTCACGGCCTTGACGTCTGCGGCAGTCTTCTTCTCGGCTTCAAGCCGGGCCGCGCGCTCGTCTGCAAGTTTCTTGTCAGCGTCCGCCTTGGCCTTGGCGGCGAGGGCGGCAGTGGACGGAATCGAAGGAGTTTTGGTGCCAGTAACGGTGGGCGGCTTGGGCTGAGTGGCCATCTTCGTTTTGGCCTCGGCGGCAGCCTTCTTCGCGGCCTCGGCAGCGGCCTTCTGGTCGGCTTCAAGCTTCGCCTTAGCAAGCCGCTCGGCTTCAAGCTTAGCTTCGAGCTTGGCTTTCTTTTCAGTCTCCAATTTCAGCTTGGCATCGGCTGCGGCTTGTTTCTCAGCGGCGATCTTGGCGAGGCGTTCCGTCTCGCCCTTCTTGGCTGCGGCCTCAGCTGCCTTCGCCTTGGCGGTTTCTTCCATCGCCTTGGCGCGCTTGGCGGCTTCAGCATCCGCTTTGACCTTGGCTTCCATCGCGAGCTTGGCCTTGCGGTCAGCTTCGGCCTTGCCTTCCGCTTCCGCCTTCATCTTCTTCTCGGCGTCGAACTTCTCCTTCGCTTGCGCGGCGAGTTTCTTGTCGGACTCAACCTTGGCGAGCCGGTCGCTCTCCGCTTTGACTTTCGCGGCGGCGATGGCCTTGGTTTTGACACCGTCGGCGTCGGCCTTGGCTTTCTTTTCCATCGTGGTCTTGGCCTGGGCTTCTTGATCGGCTTTAGCACGAGCGGCGGTGGCTGCGGCGGCTTTCGCTGTGTCAGCGGCGACTTGGGCAGCGCGGACGGCATCGGCTTCGATGGAGGCTTTTTTGTTGGCTTCGGCCTTGGCGAGTTGGGCGATTTCGGCTTTCTGTTTCGCGAGGGTGGCTGCTGAGGGCACAGCCTGCTCGGCAGCGGCGCGGGCAGCTTTGACATTTTGAAATTTGGTGTCGGCAGCACTGAGGGCGACGCGGGCTTGTTGCTCGGCGCGAACCTTGGCTTGTTCGTCGGCTTGGGCAGCGGCGAGGGCGGTGACGGCAGAGACTGCAGTGGACGGCGCGGGCTTGGCAGACGCGGCCTTGGCGGCTTTTGCGGCTTCGGCGTCAGCGGCGGCGCGGTCTTCGGCGGCGGCTTTCGCTGCGGTTGCAGCGGCGCGTTGGGCGGCGCTGGCTTGGCTGGCGGCGTCGGTCACGGACTTGTTCGCGACTGCGGCTGCGGCTTGCGCGGCCTTGGCGGCATCGGCGTTCGACTTGATGGCGGCCTTGGCGGCATCGAGGCGCTCTTGCGCGGTGCGGGCGGTGCGGGCGGCGGTCTCGGCGTAAATGGTCGCGGCCTGGAGTGCGGCCTGAGCTTCGCGCTCGGGCTTGTTCTTCACGGTGGCGGCGTAGCCTTCCTTGGCGCGGAGGGCGGCGGCGGCGGTTTTGTTCGCTACGGCAACTGCGGCTTCGAGTTCGGTGGTTGAAATGGTGGCGGCCTTGGCGGTGGCGGCGGTTTGCGCAGCGCGGGCGGTGGCGGTGGCGGCTTCGGCTTGGGCGCGGGCTTCGGCTTGGGCGAGGCGGTTGGCTTCGGCTTGGGCGGTGGCGGCAGCGGCGGTGGCGGACTTAGCTTTCGCGTCTGCGGCGGCTTTGGCCTTGGCGATGGCGTCTGCTGCTTGGAGCTGGCGACGCGCCTCGTTTTCGGCTTTGGACTTGGCTTCGGTCTCGGCTTTTACCTTGGCGGCGGAAGCGGACTGGGTGGCGGTCTGCGCGGCCTTCAAGGCGCCGGCGGCGCGGGCAACTGTGGATTTGGCATTATCAAGATCGGCAGCGGCTTTGGACTCGGCGGCGCGGGCGGCAGCGGCGGCGGTGGTGGAATTGTTCGCACCGGTCTGCGCGGCGAGGGCTTCGGCGGCGGCGCGCGCGGCGTCAGCGGCGGCAGCTTGGGCGTCGGACTTGGCGCGGCCGGCCCATCCGGCGGGGTCAGCCTTTCGGGCGGCGAGTTCGGCGGCGCGCTTGTTTTCCTCGGTTTGCTTGGCGGACTTCAAGTCGGCGAGACGCTTGGCCTCGGCATCCG
>CAMBZO010000057.1 GCA_945872195.1 Akkermansia muciniphila
ATTATCTATACAACAGTTTTATCATGATGTACTGGTGCTTGCTTGCATTGATTTGACGTAGAGTACTGGTTGTTGGTAACCTAGTTCTACCGTACTATAGTATAGTTTACCTGTATTCCATTTTAAACCTTCCTTGTATTATGATAGGATTATAATAAATATAGAGTAGATTAAATTATGCACCAAATGAAAAGGTGTGGTGCATCCTTTGGTTCTGACGGACCAAGGGATCTTCACCCCCTTCCCTTTTTTGACTTTCATAACCTTAATCACGTATCAGTATCAGCTGTCCTTTTACTCTTGCTCTGTCTTTCCGCTGACCTGTCTTTGAACTTTGAACTTTGAACTTTGAGCTTTCACCCTACCCTCCGCCGCCATGAGTGAACGTCCCGAGACACGTCTGGCCCGGTGGCCGTCCCTTTCGCTCGTCGTGTGCATTGGCAGCGCGGCGGTGCTGGATTACGGCGCATGGCTGGTGGTGGAGCAAAGCCCGCACCCCATCAGCATTTGGGTGGCGGTCTCGGCCTTGGCCGCCGTCGGAGCCGCCGCTTGGGTTGCCATCTATCCGTTCTCCACCGACGCGCAGAACGCCACCCAGCTCGACGAGCTCGAGAAGCTCCAGTCCGCCGTCGGCCAGATTAAGAATCTTGAGAAGGTCGCCACGCAAATCACCATCGCCACCGCGCAATGGCAGAACGTGCAGGAGCACAACGCCAAGGCCATCGAGTCCGCAAAGCAGGTTTCCGAGGAGATGTCGCAGGAGGCGCTGCGCTTCGCCGACTTCATGAAGCAGGCGAACGACTCCGAGAAGGCCACGCTCCGGCTCGAGGTCGAGAAGCTCAAGCGCGCCGAGACCGACTGGCTGCAAGTGCTCGTGCGCGTGCTGGATCACGTCTATGCGCTGCATTGCGCCGCGAAACACTCCGGCCAGCAGAACCTCATTGACCAGCTCGCGCACTTCCAGAACGCCTGCCGCGACGCCGCGCGTCGCGTCGGCCTCGTGGCTTTCGCGCCTGCAGCGGGAGATGGGTTCGAGCCGGGGCAGCACCAGACGGCGGACGGGCGGAAGGACATTCCCGATGACGCGAAGGTTTTCGAGGCCGTCGCCACCGGCTACACCTTCCAAGGCCAGATGCTTCGGCCCGCATTGGTATCGATTGACCCGCCCAAGGCTCCCTTGCCAGTGCAGCCGGCGGTCACGCCCGACGCCGGGAGTCATGGCGGATGACTTCCGTCCTGAGCTCGCCAGTTACTGTTCGCCCGCGCCTACTGCCAGCAAGCCGTTTGCAATCCGTCGAGATCATCCCTGCTTACCGGCCTGCGTCCCGACACGCCGCCGCCGCGCGCTTGCCAAAACGAGCCGCGCTCACGCATCAACCGGGCTGAAAAAACTGTGTTCAACCGCCCGGGGCTATGGTTTAACTGCGGCTCTGAGCTGACCAAATTATGAAACCCTTGCTCCGCCGTTATTGCGTTCTTCTCGCACTGCTCATCCACTGGGTGCCGCTTTCACAGGCGCAGGTCGCGCCGCAGCGCGTGCAGCAAATCGCGGTCCGCCACGTCGGCCCCGCTGCCGCGAGCGACGAACTGATCCGCGCCAACATCCGCGTGAAGGTCGGCGACTCGCTGGTGAAGACCAGCGTGGATGATGACGTGCGCAACCTCTACAACACGGGTTACTTCTACAACATCCGCGTGGCCGAGGAGCGCGTGGACGGCGGGGTGCGGCTGATTTACGTGGTGCAGGGGAAGCCCTTGCTCACCGATGTGAAGTTCACGGGCAACACGAAGTTCAGCGCGATCAAGCTCCAGAAGGAAATCACGTCGAAGATCGGCCAACCGCTCGACGAGCGGAAGCTTTTCACCGACGCGCAAAAAATCCAGACCCGCTACCAGAAGGCCGGCTACCAGCGCACCAAGGCGGAATACAAACTCAGCATCAACGAGAACGCCGGACGCGGCACCGTCAGCTTCGAGATCACCGAGGCGCCGAAGGTGAAGATCGTGGACATCCAGTTCGCCGGCGCGGCGGCCTTCACGGAGAAGGAATTGGCGAAGCAGCTCAAGACGAAGGAGAAGTGGTTTTTCTCGTGGCTCACCGGCACGGACAAGTTCAAGGACGAGCAGTTCGAGGACGACAAGGAGCGGCTCGCGGAGTTCTACCGGAACAAGGGCTACCTGGACTTTGAGATCAAGGATGTGGTGCTCGAGTATCCCCAGCCGGACCGGCTGGTGATCAAGTTCCAGCTCTTCGAGGGCAAGCCCTACAAGGTCGGCGTGGTCGCGGTGAAGGGGAACAGCCTCTTCCCCAGCGCGGAGCTGGAGAAGGACATCCGGATGTCCTCGGGCAAGACCTTCACGCCCGCTGGGCAGCGCAAGGATGTCGAGACGCTGCGCGACTTTTACGGGACCAAGGGGTTCATTGACGCCCGCATCAACGCCGTGCGCACGCCCAACACCGAGACGGGCAACATGGACGTGACCTATCAGGTGGAGGAGCGGGACAAGTCCTTCGTCGAGAAGATCGAGATCAAGGGCAACGTGAAGACGAAGGACAAGGTGCTCCGCCGCGAGTTGGCCATCTCGCCCGGCGAGACCTTCGACATGGTGCGCGTGAAGCTCTCCAAGCAGCGGTTGGAGAACTTGAATTACTTCGAGAAGGTGGACGCGCAGCCGGAGCCGACCGATGTGCCCAACCGGAAGAATCTCGTGGTAAACGTGGAGGAGAAGAACACCGGCAACATGTCGCTGGGCGCGGGCTTCAGCTCGGTGGAGAGCGTGGTGGGATTCCTCGAGGTGAGCCAGGGCAACTTCGATCTGTTCAACCCGCCGTGGTTCACCGGCGGCGGACAGAAGATGCGCCTCAAAGCCAGCTACGGCTCGCGCCGGCAGGACTATCTCGTGAGCTTTGTGGAGCCGTGGCTTCTCGACCGCAAGCTCGCGTTCGGCGTGGACATCTATCACCGCAACACAAGCTTCCAAAGCTCGCTCTACGACGAGGTCCAGAGCGGTATGCGCCTCAGCCTGGAGCGCGCATTGTGGACGGATTTCTTCCGCGGCAACGTGAGCTACACGGTCGAGGATGTCGGCATCAAGAACGTGGACCCCGCCGCGTCGCCGGAGTTGAAGTCGGAAGCGGGCACGCAAATTGTCTCAAAGATTGGGGCCAGCATCACCTACGACACCCGCACGGGCGGGATGATCCCCAGCGGCGGCCATCGTGTGGAACTGACCACCGAGTTCGCGGGCGGTCCCTTCGGAGGCGAGGCGGATTTCTACAAGATGGAGCTGCGCGGCTCCCAATACTTCCCGGGCTTCTTTGCAGGCCAGACGTGGGAACTGCTCGGCCGCGTCGGTGCCGTGCAAGGCTTCAGCGGTGACCGCGTCACGCTCTTCAACCGCTACTTCCTCGGCGGTCCGCGTTCGCTGCGCGGCTACCGCTTCGCGGACGTTTCTCCGCGCGACTCGTTGAACGAGCCCTTCGGCGGCAACACCTACTGGATGGGCTCCGCGGAATACACCATCCCTCTGATTGAACGGCTGCGCTTCGCGATGTTCTACGACATCGGCAATGTTTACAGCAGCTCACTCAGCTTCAACCCGAACATCGCAAAGGGCGAGACCATGTATCAGGACAACGTCGGGTTCGGCTTCCGCCTCAACATCCCGAACCTCGGGCCGCTGCGGCTGGACTACGGCATCCCCATCACCTCCGACCGCAACCAGAACAAGAGCGGGCGGTTCAACTTTGACGTGGGCTTCACCCGCGACTTCTGAGCCGTGCCGGAGACTAGGATTACGAGTAAGATTACCAAACTTGCCTTGCCTCCGATCCACATCTCCGGTTCCTGCTCCTAATCCTCCCATTCCATGAAACGCTCCTCCGCCCTCCTCCTTCTGGCCTTCGGCCTGGCCTGCGCCCCCGCAACCCAAGCCGCCGCCGTCCCCGCCCCCGGCACGATCGCCGTCGTGGACCTCAAGAAAGTCTTCGACGGCTACTGGAAGACCAAGCAGGCCGACCTCAACCTCAAGGACCGCGCCGCCGAGTTGGACAAGAAACGGAAGGACATGGTCACGGATGCCCAAAAGGCCGAGGCTGATTACAAGAAGCTCCTCGAAAGCTCAACCGATTCGGCCGTATCCATCGAGGAGCGGGACAAGCGCAAGCAATTGGTGGCGGGCAAGCTCCGCGAGCTGCAGGAAATCGAGCAGAGCGTCGGCCAGTTCGACCGCAGCGCCCGCGCCCAGCTTGCCGAACAGCAGCGCAATCTCCGGGACAAGATCGTCGCTGAGATCCGGGAGGTCCTGAACAAGAAGGCTAGGACAGCGGGCTTTGGCGCCGTCTTGGATAGTGCCGCGGAGAGCGCTGTGGGCACGCCCATCGTCCTCTTCAACGCCACCCTGCCCGACCTCACTGAAGAGATCCTCATCCAGCTCAACGCGACCGCCCCCGCCGGCGCCCTGCAAACACCCCTCGCGCCGGCCCCCGCCCCCATCATTACGAAGTGAGCGGGGACGACCGACAACCGCCGCAAAAATCCGCTTGCTGGATTCCAAACGCTCTTGGGCATTGCTTCCAACAAAGACCCCGTTTCGTTGCGCGTTTTATCTCAACCTGTATCAAGTGGATAAGCATACAATCCCATTTGTCCAAGCCGAGTTCCACTTTCGCGAGCACCCGTCACTGCACGCCCCAACCCCATGAAACTGATCGCTACGATTGCCTTCTTGGCGCTGTGTTGCCTCTCCGCCAGCGCACAGGGGAAAATCATCATTGGCGATAGTAAATTCGGCAAGGTGGTCGCTCTCTTGGATGGCGACAATCTCATCTCTGGGAACAGCAAGTTCGGCAAGGTGGTCGCCCGGATGGATGGCGACAAGGTGATCCGAGGGGATTCCAAGTTCGGCACCGTGATCGCGAGAATTGATGGCGACAAGGTGTTTCGTGGCGACTCAAAGTTTGGCACCGTGATCGCGCGAATTGATGGCGATAAGATCATCCAGGGAGACTCCAAATTCGGGAAGGTTATCGGCAGGGTGGAGGATGGAGGACTGCTGACCGCAGCGGCCGGTGCGGTGTTCCTGCTGCTGATGTAGAGGGGCATCGAGGCCATCGTGGCGATCCGGCAGCAATGTCCATGAACTGCCTGCCAATCTTGTCAGCGACGGTGCCGTTCGAGCGTTGCAAGTTTCGTGAACGGATCCGGAGACCATGCGCCATGAACCAGTCCGAGCCCCATCTGGTCTGAGACATCGAGTCACGAAACTCAATTCCGCTGTCACTCTCTTCGCCGCCCTAGCCTGTGCCGTGAGCAGCACATTCGGCTAGTATCCCGAGTGGCAACGCTCGGGGGCGATCACGATTCTCACCACGCCGGAGGGCGCGAACCTGCCAGCGGGCACGGTGGCCGAGGGCTTTCCGCTGCTCGTGCGGTTGCACAAGGACTGGTTCGAATTCAAGCAGGCCAAGGCCGGCGGCGAAGGCGTTCGCTGCTCCAGCAGCAAGGGCGCTCCGCTCGTGTTTCAAATCGAGGAGTGGGCGCGGCAACGTCCAAGGCAGTGCCGAGCCGGTCGGATGTCACGGGGCGCGTTTGGCCCGCGCGAAGGCAAAATGTTCGTCCACCACTTCCCAGCCGCTGAGGATTGGAGCCGTGCTGGCCGTGGGCGCTTTGGCTTTGGGCACGAACTCCAGTGTCATGGCCCCGGCGGCTTCGATGTGCTCGAAGGTCTTCACCAGCGCACGACGCGGGCCGCCGGCCTCCTTCGCCACGTCGAAATCCTTGAGCACCACGCGGCCTTGCAGCTTCACGTCGAACACGCGCTGGCCAGCAGGAACATCGTCCGGCTCCGCGAGGTGCAGGCGAACGCGGAAGTGGCGGGGCGGGGCAGGCGCGCGCTCGCCGATGGCCAGCGGCGCGAAGTTCGCGCAAGCGCTGCGGCCCGCCAGGCCGAGATACGCCAGGGCCTCGCCCGCGATGCGCGTGCGGTTCATCTGGAAGTTGATGCCCAGAGTGTGAGGGTCGAGTCCCGCCGCGCGGAGCGTGGCCAGCGGCAACGCCACCTCGACCGTGAAGCCGGAGTCGTCCAGTCGTGCCGCGCTGCGCCACGCGCCGGTCCACGAGGCATTCTCCGGTGAGTTGCGGTCGGCCCGGAGCGCCAGAAAGCGTTCGTTCGCGCCGCTCACGGCGAGATGAAGCACTTTCTCCCCGGCGGCGTCGGTGAGGAACACTTCCCACGAGTCGTCCGTGAAAACGTCTTTCACCGGCGCATCCCGTTTGCTCGGTTTGGGCATCAGCGAGCGGTGGCCGGGGATGGGCGGTCGGGTGGCCGCGCAGTAGAGCGTCTGCGCGTCGTGCGCGAGCCAGACACGGGTCTTGGTGTTCGGCAGCGTGGTCAGCGGCGGGCCAAGCCATTCGCGTGGCGACAGCACCGCGTCGAGCTGCGGCGGCACGGCGAAGGCCACAGATTTCAGCAAAGGGAGGAAGTCCAGTTGCAGGCTCGCCTGGCGGATGCCGCGAATGCCCGAGGCGTAAATCCACGGCTGGCTCGTGCCGGTGAAAGCCGTGTGGTCCGCGTTGAAGCGGTAAGGGCCGAGCGCCGGGTCGAAGTCCACGGTGAGCGGCACTTGCAGGCCGGCGGACGTGGCGATGGGCCACACGCCGGGACGTTGGGCGTCCTCGTAGGTGCCGGGGACTCGCGAGTAACCCATCGCTTCGTGCGGAGCCAGCGGGCGCGGCCAGCCGAGCCAGAGCGTGCCGTCGTCGCTGCGGCGGTCGCCGAACGCGCCGAGGTTGAGCGCCGCCTGGCGCACCACGGTGTCCGGCGTGCGCTCGTGGAAGATGGCCCAGTCCTCGTTCAACCGCGTTTCTGCCGGGGCCAGGACCACGCTGGTGCGAAAGGGATAATTGCAGACGCAGCGCGACTTCGCTTCGGACGCGATGACCAACCCCTGCGACACCGTGGTGCTCGGGCCGCACGCGGCGGAGATGCCAACGTAAGTGCGCAAGCCGCTGTCGTCCTCGAAGTCGTAAATGCCCAGCACCTTCGCCGCGCCCGCGCGCTTGATGACGCTGTTCAGCGAGTAGTCCATCCCGCCGCAGAGGCCCGTGCCGGTGTGGAAGAAGCGCGGCCCCAACTCGCCCGTGAGCGGGTGCTCGCGCAAGAGTGCGCCGACGCCCGCGTCGAGCTTCGACGGGTAAGGCTTCACCTTCACCTTCGGAGCGGCGGCGAATGCACCGACGACATTGGTCGGCGCGGCGACGTTCACTCCAGTCGTCAACGTGACGTTGGCCCAACCGTTGTTGATGCCATCGGCCACGGCGTCGGCGAAGAGATGGCTCTGACGAATGCGCTCGGCGGGTTGGCCATCGTTGGAGTTCAGCGTCGCGGCGAAGCCGAAACTCTCCGGCGGCTGGCCGTTTCCGCCCGGGAGAACCGCCCACGGCAGGCGCACCACGGTGAGCGAACCGCCGGCCTCGTGCCTGCCGGACACGCGCACCAGCGGCGTGACCCCGGTGCCGGACGCGACCGACGCGGGCGTGTTTGCGTCGAGCGCCGGCGTGACGCGGAGCTGGAATACGCCGGCTTCGTAGAGACCGTAGCGCGTCGCGGACGGGCGAAAGTCGAAGAACAAATCCCATTCGTCCAACTCGGTGACAACCGGGTCTTTCGTGCGGAGCGTGACGACCAAAGCGTCGGCTTCGCGCGCGAGTGTGAGCTGGCCGGAGTGCTGGTCGTCCACGGGCAGCTTCCACGACTGCGGTGCTTGCAGCGCAACTGACGGCGCGGCGTTGAGCGGGCCGAAGATGCGGCGCTGCTCGCCGGTGCGGGCGTCGAGTTCGATGCAGCCCGGTCCGCTGCGGAAGGAGCCGGGGCCGAGGTTGAGGAAGACGCTCGCGTCCGTGACGCGGATGGTGCGGTAGTGCTGGCGACCCAACTCGGTTGACCAGACCAACTCGGTGTGGTTGAGGAGGTCCCGTTGCATCCGCATGTCCAGCGAGTAGCGGGGAATCGGGCGCGTCCAGAGATTGCGGCCGTTGTAGGCGTCCACGGCGGTGAGGACGTTCTCGCCGAGCACGAAGTAGCGGCCATACGCGGCGGGCGCGCGGGCGTTGCCGCTCTTCAAGTCCGTCACCTGCGCGGTGGACGGACCGCCGAACCAGAGCAGGCGCAGCGGCCACTTCGCACGCTTGTCGGAGACGAGGTCGCTGTCCCAATCGAGCGCGTCCGGTAAGCGGCCGCGCACGAGATACGGCCCGCTCGGCGAGACGCGAATCTCCTCCGCCGGCGCGCCGGTCTCGCGCAGAAAAGCCGCGGCGCGGGCGGCATCAGCATCGCTGAAGAGCAGCACGCCGCCGCACGGGCGCAGCATCCGGTAGAGGTCCGTGGGCGACCAGCCTTGCAGCGGGCCGGACACAAGGATGGCGTTGGCGAAGTATTGCGCGAAGGGCAGGCGGGACTTTTGCTCCACCGCCTGGACCTGCACGCGCGAACCGTATTGCGCCGTGGTGGCGAGCAGTTGGCTGCGCAACGTGGTGGCCGTGGCGGCGTCCCGCACGACGGCGACGGTGCGCAACTGCGTCTGGTCGGTCAGCGGCCGGAGTAGTTTGCCCGCGTCATCGCCGAGCACGAGCGCGAAGCCGCGGTCCATGCCCGCCTCCCGCAAGCGCGCGAGCACGGGCGCAAACGCAGCGGGCGCGGGCGGTGCAGCCTGCAAGGCAAGCGGCCCATTCACACGCGGCGCGGGCGCGCTGGCGACAGGCGCGAAGCAATACACATGGCCGCGCGTGGTGGTCGCGATGATTTGGCCGTTGGCCACGGCGAGTTCGCGCACTTCGCCCTCGACGCTGGCGCGCCACAGCTCGGTGTTGGTCGCCGGGTCCACGACCGCGACCGCGCCGTCCAGACCCAGCACGAGTTTCCCGCCGGCCAGCACGAGGCTGAAGGCGTTTCGCCCAACCATCTTTCCCTGATGCACGAGCACGCTGGCCTTGCCGCGCTCTTGCTTGATGGGCGGGCGTCCCACCACCGGTGGCCTGAGCGGCAGCGGCGAGAGCTGCGGAATCTCGCCGCGCATGAAGGAGACGAACTGGCCGTTGGTCATCTTGTGCGAACGCAGCCCCAGCGTGCCGGCGCGATGGATGGAGCTGATGTGGAACTTGTCGCCGTCCACGATGACCGCATGGCCGCCCTCGCCCGCGCGCGGTTCGGCGAAGAGCAGCTTGCCCGTGCGCCGGTCGAAGCCCGCCGGCATCGCGTAGCCGTTCGGCACGAGCAGCACGTCGCGGTTGGCCGCCAGCGCGCCCTGCGGCGTGAGGCCGTAGATGCCAAAGTCGCCGTCGTGGACGCCGTGCTCGAGGTTCGGCGCGTTGTCGGGCGTCATGAGGTGGTTGTAGTCCATGCCGGCGAAACCGCTGGTGTCATTGCACCAAATCACCTTGCCCGTGGCGGCGTCCAGCGCCCAGACGTAGATGCCCTCGTTCGCCCACATCCCGGCGACGCAATACGCCACGCCGCCATCCACCAGCACACCAGTGCGAATCGGCCAGCGGGAAATCAGGCGGTCGTTGCCCACGCATTGGTCCGGCTGCGGCGCGGCGCGGAAGGACCACAGCCGCCGGCCTGACCCTGCCTCGACGCAATAGACCACGCCATCGTCCGAGCCGAAGTAAGCGCGCCCATCGGCAAGCTGCGGCGCGACGCGCACGGGTCCGCCGGTGGTGAGCTGCCAACGCACTTCGCCCGTGCGCTCGTCGAGCGCGCGCACCGTGTCGTCGGTGGAGGAGCCGAAGCAGACCACGCCCGCACCGACCACCGGCGACGGCGCGTAGTCGAAGTCGAGCCGGTTGAGCATGATGACATGGGGCGGCGGCCACGCGGGGGAGGGCCGTTGCGCGGCGACGTGCTGCCAGGCGAGGCGGAGCGGCAGCGCGGGCGCGTCCGCCGTGATGCCCGAGCGGCCGATGTCATGCCGGTGCGTCGGCCAGTCCTCGGCCCGCACGAGGCTGGCGTTGCTCAACAGGAGCGCAACGAACAGCCAGCAACGCGAGAGTTTCATGGCAACGGCCAAAGCCGTAAGTGATTTGCTTTT
>CAMBZO010000058.1 GCA_945872195.1 Akkermansia muciniphila
AGGATCACCGAACAGGAGGCACGCATCTACGCCGCGCAGCAAAAGTAGTCACGGGCTTCAGCCTGTGAATGCCCCGCAAACTGAGGGTTGTGACCACGAAGTTCAGCCTTTACCAATTCACGGCTGGATATTCCACCGCGCTGCCTCCAAGCTGTGCCATGAAGTTGATACTCTCTACTCACAACGTCACGCTCACCAAAGCCATCGAGGACCACATCCTCGCCAAGATTGACAAGCTCGAGCACTTCGACCGCTGGACCATTGATGCCCGCGTCACCATCGAGCACGACGACACTCGCGACCCCGCCCAAGCGTTCGGCTGCTCCATGCGCGTCGGCGTGCGAGGACCGGATCTCTTCGCCGAAGACCACGAGGCCGACCTCTACGCGGCGATCGATGCCGTGGCCAAAAAAATCGAGCAGCAGATCCGCAAACGCCACAACAAGACCAAGGCAAAAAAACACACCGACGCCGCCCGCAGCAAGGAACGACGCCGCAGCACCTGATGGCTGAAAGCAAGTCTGTCGCTCTCCGCGCCCGAGTCATCCTGCCGGTTTCACAGCCGGCGATTGAGGACGGCGTGGTTTTCATTTCCGGGGGTCGCATCGCCGCCGTCGGGCGCTGGCAGGATCTCCGATACAAGGCCCCGGCCCGGGTGCGCGACCTCGGCGAGTCCATCCTGCTTCCCGGCCTCGTCAACGCGCACTGCCACCTCGACTACACGGACATGGCGGGCGCAATCCCGCCGCCGAAATCCTTCCTCGACTGGATACAGGGCATCGTCGCCCTCAAGTCCTCGTGGGGCTACGCCGACTTCGCCCAGTCCTGGCTGAACGGCGCGCAGCAACTGCTTCACTCCGGCTGCACCACCGTCGCCGACATCGAGTCCGTCCCCGAACTGCTGCCCGAAGTATGGGCCGCCACGCCACTGCGCGTCCTCTCCTTCCTCGAGCTCATCTCCGTCCGCCGCCGCACGCGCCCGGCCACGCTCGTCCGCCAAGCCGTTAACAAAATCCGCGAACTCCCGCTGGGTCGCAGCAGCGCGGCGCTCTCCCCACACGCGCTCTACACCACGAATACGGAGCTTCTGAAACTCGCTCACCGCACTTCACGCCGCGCACGCTGGCCGCTCACCATGCACGTCGCGGAATCCGGGATGGAGTTCGAGATGTTCTGCCACGGACGCGGAGCGATGTTCGACTGGCTCCGCAAGAACGTCCGCGACATGAGCGACTGCGGCACGCGCTCGCCCGTCCAGCAACTCGCCTTCCTCAAGCTGCTCGACTCGCGCTTCCTCGCCGTCCACGTCAACCACCTCGCGCCCGGCGACGCGCACCTCCTCGCCCACGCGGGCGCCCACGTCGTGCATTGCCCGCGCAGCCACGCCTACTTCCGCCACCCGCCCTTCCCCTTCGGCGAGTTGCACGACGCCGGCGTGAACCTCTGCCTCGGCACCGACAGCCTCGCCAGCCTTGGCAAGGAAGGCCGTCGCAAGCCGGAACTCGATCTCTTCGCCGAGCTGCGCGCCTTTGCGCTCGCGCAACCCGGTCGCTCGCCGGAAAAATTTCTCGACCTCGTCACCCGCAACGCCGCCACTGCACTCGGCCTGCGAGGCGAAGTCGGCGAGCTGACCCGCCGCGCCCACGCCGACCTGATCGTCCTCCGCTCGGATGCCCCACTCGCGCTCGCGACCGAAACCATCGTCCACTCCGCTCCCGAAATCTCCGGCGTGATGATCGGCGGCGAATGGGCCATCGAACCGAAAAGTTGATTGCCATGAGCGAGCCAACCAGCGCGGCACGCGTCGCCCTCATCACTGGTGCTTCCGGCGGGCTCGGCCGCGCGCTCGTCGCCGAGTTCCTCGGCCAAGGCTGGTGCGTCGCGGCCGGTTTCCACCGCGAGAATCTCCACTCCGAAACTGACCGGCTCCTCCCGGTGCCGCTCGACGTGACTTCGCGCAACGCGGTCCACTCCGCCGTCGCACAAGTCCTCGCCCGCTGGCAGCGAATTGACCTGCTCATCAACAACGCTGGCATCACCGCCGACAACTTGTCATGGCAGCTCACTGACGACGACTGGCAGCGCGTCCTCGACGTGAATCTCAAGGGCGCGTTCCTCTGCTCGCAGGCCGTCCTGCGTCCCATGCTCAAGCAGCGCGACGGCCACATCTTGAACATCGCCTCCTTCAGCGCGCGCACCGGCAACCGCGGCCAGGCGAACTACGCCGCCGCCAAGTCCGCGCTGCTCGGCCTCACCACCTCGCTCGCGCAGGAAGTCGGCTCACGCAACGTCCGCGTGAACGCCCTGCTCCCCGGCGTGCTGCCCACCTCGATGACCGCCAGCCTAGCGCCCGAGCAACTCGTCGCCTTCGCCGCCGCGAACACGCTGGGACGACTCAACGACCCCGCCGAGGTCGCGCGCTTCGCCGCCTTCCTCGTCACGACGCAAAACATCTCAGGTCAAGTCTTCCAACTCGACAGCCGCACCGCGCGCTGGGCGTGATCTCCATTAAATCCCGTTTTTTTCTGCGCCTAATTTAATCTTGATCCTGCTCTGCCTGGCAGGACGGAGCAGTATCAGGATTATGAGCCAGAGAGGAGACGCTCGCGAAGGGCGTTACTTCCCGGCTTTCTTGAGGACTTCGGCCAAGGTCACCTCGGCCCCGCCACGGCGCTTGCTCTCGTCGGCGGCCTCCATGAAGGCGAAGATTTCAATCGTCTCCTCGGGCTTCACGGGCACGATGCCGGTCTGGAAGGCCTTGATGATTTCCGCCACGAGCGGCGCGTAGCCGGAGGATTCGCCGATGGGTGCCTCGCCTTTGTCGCCCTTCGCAAGGCCGACGTATTTGTTGTTCTCGCGAAAGATGCCGGTGCGCCCGCCCTTCCACTTGCCAGTGACTTCAATCTTCCCGTCGGCAGTCATGCCGCGCTTCACGCTCTCGCAGCCCGTGCCCATCACGGTGAAGAGCGACTCGCAACCGTGGACGCCATACCAAAAGAGGTCGGGGTGCGAAGGCTCGATACTCGCGGGGCTGGAGGCTTCGGCGTAATTCACCTTGCCGACGGAGCCTTCGCGCACGGCCACGGTGTTCTTGCCGTAGCGGAGGGAGGAGGAACTCCAGACGGTGACTTTGGCGGCCTTCGCGAGGCGGAAGATTTCCAGCACGTCCTTGAGGGAGCCGGCGAAGGGCTTGTCAATGTAGAGCGGTTTCCCGGCCTTGATGACGGGGATGGCCTGCGCGAGGTGGGGCCGACCGTCCACGCTCTCGATGAGCACGGCGTCCACGTTCTTGACCATCTCCTCGATGGAGTCGTAAATCTTCACGCCGTATTTCTCGACCAAAGTCTTGGTGAAGCCCTCCACGCGATCGCGGCTGGAGGCGATGTCCGGGCTACCGCCCTTGAAGGCGGCGACGACTTTCGCGCCGGGGACGTGAGCCTTGTTCTGCGGGTTGTTGATGACATCGGTGAACGCAGGGACATGCGATGTATCGAGGCCGATGATGCCCAGGCGCAGCTCGGCTGCTGACACCGGGGAGAGTTGGGCGACGACGAGGAGCGCGAGGGCGAGGAAAGTGCGTTTCATGTTGAGTGATTTTTTCGGATGCTAGGCTTCGACCCTGTGGGCGGGGAGGAAATTCGTAGGAGACAAAAGTCAGAAGTCAGGAGCCAGAAGCGTCGGGCTTGCACCCGCGCCTTTCTCATCCTGACTCCTGACTTCTACCTTCTGCTCCCTGCCTCGCTCCGCTACACTCCGCGCGTGAACATTCGGGTCTGCGAAGGCGACTTACATCTGCACAATCTGCACACGCGGATGCCTTTTAAATACGGCATCGCGACGATGACGCACATGCCGATGGCCTTCGTGCGCGTGGCGCTGGAGGTGGACGGCCGCACGACGCTGGGCGTGGCGGCGGACCTGCTGCCGCCGAAGTGGTTCACGAAGGACCCCGCGCGCGAGGTGCTGGATGAAATCCACGAGATGCTCGATGTCATCGAGACCGCGCTGGAGACGGCGGAGGGATTGAGCGCGCCGAGTGTCTTCGACCTGTGGCAGCACCTCTACGACTCGCAAACCGCGTGGGCGACCGCAGAGAGCAAGCCGCCGCTGCTCGCCCACTTCGGCACGTCGCTGGTGGAACGCGCGGTGATGGATGCCTTCTGCCGCGCCATCGCGAAGCCGTTTCATCGCGCGCTGCTCGACAATGACTTCGGCATTCGCCTCGGCGAACTCCACTCGGAGTTGGCGGGGTTCTCCCCCGCTGCATGGCTGCCGGCCAAGCCGCACAACGAAATCATCGTGCGCCACACCGTGGGTCTGAGCGACCCGCTCACGGACGCGGACATCGCGCGCGGCGAGCACTTGACCGACGGCCTGCCGCAATCACTCGTTTCGAACGTCCGCGTGTATGGCCTGCGGCACTTCAAGCTCAAGGTGAACGGCGACCTCGCTCACGACACCGAGCGGCTGCGGCGAATTGCGCACATCTTGCAGGCGGAATGCGGAGAGCACTTCGCGTTCACTCTGGATGGCAATGAGCAGTTTAAGTCCTTCGCCGAGTTCCGGCAGTTCTGGGAGACGGTGCGCGCGGACGAGTCGCTGAAGCCGTTCCTCACGAAACTCCTGTTCATCGAGCAGCCGCTGCATCGCACCGTCGCGCTCAACAAGGCCGCCGCCGCCGCGCTTGCGGACTGGCCGGAGCGTCCGCCCTTCATCATTGATGAGTCGGACGGCGAACTGGACAGCCTGCCCACCGCGCTCGCGCTCGGCTACGACGGCACGAGCCACAAGAACTGCAAGGGCGTCATCAAAGGCGTCGCGAACCGCTGCCTTCTCGCCCACCGACAGAAACAGTCGCCCACGCGCCCGTTCCTGATGAGCGGCGAGGACCTCTGCAACGTCGGCCCGGTCGCGCTGCTGCAAGACCTCGCGGTGTGCGCGGCGCTGGGCATCAAGAGCGTCGAGCGCAACGGCCACCACTACAACGCGGGGCTGTCGCAGTTCCCGCAGGAGGTGCAGCAACAGGTCTTGGGCACGCACTACGACCTCTACCACCCCAGCCCCGCCGGCTGGCCGACGCTGACGATTGAGCGCGGACGCGTCGCGCTCGGCTCGGTGAACGAGGCGGCGTTCGGCGTGAAGTTCCTGCTGAACCCGGGGCAGTTCACGCCAGCGGATGCGTGGGAATGGGAGTGAGGCATGAGGAGCAGGATTAAGATTAGGATTACGAGCAGGAGCCGAGGCTGCGGTTCTTCTCGTGCTCCTAATCTTGATCCTAATCCTGCTCCTCCCCTGCCCTGACCGACCCATGCGCCCGCACCACCGAACCACCGCCGTCGTGCTCGCGCTCGTCGCGGTGGTCTTCGCCATCTTCTTCCGCACACTGGAGTCGGGCTTCCTGCGCTGGGACGACGACATCAACGTCTTCGAGAACTCGCGCGTCCAAGGGCTGACGGCGGAGAACCTCCGCTGGATGTTCACGGACTTCGAGCAAGCCATCCGCTACAAGCCGCTCTCGTGGCTCGCATGGGCGTTGGTGCATGAAGTGTTCGGACTGAACCCGTTCGGCTATCATCTCGTGAATGTCCTGCTGCACTGCGCGAATACAGTGCTGCTCTTTTTCCTGCTGCGCCGGCTCTTGAAATGCGGAATGCGGAATGCGGAATGCGAAATGGAGAGTCCGGTGTGGCTGCAGGTGTGCGCGGCGCTCGGCACACTCCTCTGGGCTGTGCATCCGCTGCGCGTCGAGCCGGTCGCGTGGGTGACAGGCTTGCCGTATCACCTCGCACTGTTCTTCGCGCTCCTCGCCACGCTGTTCTATCTCGGCGCGCATGCGCCGGACGCTCCCCCGGCAGCCCGCAGGCGGAACTACTGGCTCGCCGTCGTCGCCTTCGCGCTGGCCGTGTTGTCGTATCCCATCGTGCTCGGTTTCGTCGCCGCGCTGGTGGCTTTGGATTACTTCCCATTGCGTCGCTTCGGCGGAGCGCCGGCCTCCGACCCGGCGCGGACCTCGTCCATCCACCAAACCGCAGGGGCAGCGACCGGCGCTCCGCAGGCCGGGCTGCGTCGTGTGCTCCTCGATAAACTTCCCTTCCTCGCACTGTCTCTGCTGCTCGTGGCCGGCACGATCTATGGCCGCTTCCATGTCACCGGCACGTGGGACAAACCGGTGACGCTCGACAACTTCCCGCCGCTCGCGCGCGCGATGCAGGCGTTCTACCTGTGGGCTTACTACGCGTGGAAGCCACTGCTGCCGCTCGATCTCTGCCCGGTTTATCCCGTGCTTATGGAGAGCAAGTTCAACGAACCTGTATTTCTTCTCAGTGCGCTGGGAGTGCTGGCGGTGAGCGCCATGCTGTTCGTGAAGCGCCGCATCTGGCCCGCCGCCTTCGCGCTCTGGCTCGCGCATCTCGGCCTGCTCGTGCCGATGCTGGGACTCACCGAGCGACCGCACTATCCGCACGACCGCTACAGCATCATCAACGGCATCCTGTGGTCCGTGGCGATGGCGGGGTTGATGTGGAAACTCTCTCAAGTGCGGAACAAATCCGTGTCCGTGCTGGCCTGCGGCGCAGTCGTGGTGGTGATGCTCGGCGCAGTGAGCTGGCGGCAGGCCGCCGTCTGGCACAGCGACCTGCCCTTCTTCACCGACATGGCCGCGAAGCTTCGCAGCCCGCACTACCGCAGCCAGGCGTTGATGAAGCTCGGCAACGCACACGCCGACCTCGGCGACGACACGAAGGCCGTGGCCAGTTACCGCGAGTCGCTGCAAGTCAGCCCATCCTCCGCAATGTTTCATCTCCACTTCAATCACGCCAACGCGCTCGCGCGCCTCGCGCAGTGGCCAGACTCCATCGCGTCGTATGAAGTTGCGCTGCGCCTCAAGCCCGACAGCGCGAGCGCGGTGCTGAACTACGGCGTGGCGCTCGCGGCGAAGGGCGAACTGGACCGAGCGGTCGAGCAACTCAATCGTGCGCTCCAACTCAACCCGCAGAGCGCCGATGCGCACGCGCAGTTGGCGGAGGTGCTCACGAAGCAGGGGAATGCCGAGCAAGCGCGCCAGCACGCCGCTGAAGCGGATCGCTTGCGAATGGTGTCCCCCAAATAGAAAGCCCGCCGACCTTGCGGGCGGCGGGCTGTGAGAGATTGCGATCGGTTACGAACGCGCGGCGGGTTTCTTCGCAGAGGTTTCGAGAATCTGCAACGCCACCTGCTGTGGGACTTGCTCGAAGGTGTGGGGCTCCATCGAGTAACTCGCGCGACCCTTCGAGAGCGAGCGGATCGCGGTGGCGTAGCCGAACATCTCGGCCAGCGGCACATGCGCGTTGAGAACGGTCTGGCCACCCTTGGCGTCCACGCCTTGGATGATGCCACGGCGGCGGTTGATGTCACCGAGGAGATCGCCCTGATACTCATCAGGCGTGGTGACTTCGACCTTCATGATCGGCTCGAGGATGATCGGGCCGGCGGACTTGAAGGCGTCCTTAAGCGCGAAGATGCCGGCCATCTTGAACGCCATTTCGTTGGAGTCCACCTCGTGGAAGGAGCCGTCGGTCACAGCGATCTTCGCGTCAATGACCTGATAGCCGGCATACACGCCGGAGCGCAAAGCCTCCTCGATGCCGTGAATGACCGCCGGGACGTATTCCTTCGGGATGGTTCCGCCGACGATCTTGCTCACGACCTCGTTGCCCTTGCCCTTCTCGTTCGGCTCGACGGTGATGCAAGCGTGACCGTATTGGCCGCGACCACCGGACTGGCGGATGAACTTGCCCTCGCCCTCGGCGGCCTTGGTGATGGTCTCACGATAGGCGATCTGCGGCGCGCCGGAGTTGGCCTCAACTTTGAATTCGCGCTTCAGGCGATCAATGATGATTTCCAAGTGCAGCTCGCCCATGCCCGCGATGATGCGCTGGCCGGTCTCCTCGTTCGTGAAGCAGTGGAAGGTCGGATCTTCCTCCGCCAGCCGTTGCAGACCCTCGGACATCTTGTCGCGGTCCTGCTTGGTCTTCGGCTCGACGGCCATGCTTATGACCGGCTCGGGGAAGGTTGGCGGCTCGAGGGTGATGTCGAAATCTTCGTCGCAGACCGTGTCACCAGTGGTGATGTTGCGCAGGCCGACGAGCGCGGCGATGTCCCCCGAGTAGGCCACGTCAATGTCCTTGCGCTCACTGCCCTGAATAATCATCAGGCGGCTAATGCGCTCGCGGCGGCGGGTGCGCGGATTGTAGATGTTGTCGCCCTTCTTGAGCTGGCCGGAATACACGCGGAAGAACACGAGCTTGCCAGCGTAGGGGTCGGTCCAGAGCTTGAACGCGAGCGAGCAGAACTTGTTGTTGTCGTCAGTGACAACTTCCACCTTGGTGTCCGTGCCGACCTCGTGGCCCACAGCAGCGGGAATGTCCAAGGGCGAGGGAAGGTAATCAATGACGGTGTCCACGAGGACTTGCACACCCTTCTTCTTGAAAGCGGAACCGCAGAGGACAGGAACGAATTCGAGCTTGCAGGTGAGACGGCGGATGGCGGCCTTGAGCACCGGAGCCGTGATGGGCTTTTCTTCAAGCACGAGGTCGGCGATGATTTCGTCCTTGTTCGAGACGGCGTCGATCAAGGCGACTAGTGCGGCCTTGGCCTTGGCCTGCAAGGCGGCGGGAATCTCCGTGACCTCGTAGTTGAGGCCTTCGTCAACCACATCGCCAGGGCCCCAGACGAACGCCTTCTGGTTCACGATATCAATGACGCCGGCGAACTGGTCTTCCGCGCCGATGGGCAGGAAGACGGGGAACGCATAGGCCCGGAGCTTGTTCCTCATGTCGGCCAGCGCGTTCTCAAAGTTCGCGCCCGTGCGGTCCATCTTGTTCACGAACGCGATGCGCGGGACGTTATACTTCGTCGCCTGCCGCCACACGGTCTCAGATTGCGGTTGGACACCGGCCACGCCGCAGAACACGGCGACAGCGCCATCCAGCACGCGCATGGAGCGCTCCACCTCGGCGGTAAAGTCCACGTGGCCGGGGGTGTCGATGATGTTGACGCGGTGAGGAAGGTTGTTGAACGCCTTGTAAATCGCATCCTCGCCCGGCTTCACGGTCTTCTGCGTCCAGAAGCACGTCACGGCGGCCGAAGTGATGGTGATGCCGCGCTCGCGCTCCTGCTCCATCCAGTCGGTGACGGTATTACCATCGTCCACGTCGCCGATCTTATGGATCAGGCCGGTGTAGAAAAGAATGCGCTCCGTGGTGGTCGTCTTGCCGGCGTCAATGTGCGCGGCGATGCCGATATTGCGGGTGCGCTCCAGCGTGTATTGCCGGTTCGGCGAATTCACGGCCTTGTTTTCAACGAAAGTGCTCATGTGCGGGATAATTGGCGGTATCAACAAAAACGCCCCGTGACGGTGTGCGCCGCGGGGCGTCAAAAATAGTCTTCGACTACCAGCGGAAGTGCGCGAAGGCCTTGTTCGCCTGAGCGGTCTTGTGGACTTCGTCGCGCTTGCGGATGGCATTCCCCTGCCCTTGATAGGCATCCATGATCTCGGCGGCGAGCGCCTGGCTCATGGGGATACCCTTGCGGGCATCGGCGAATTTGACGATCCAACGCACCGCGAGGGATGCCTGGCGGTCAGAGGGAACTTCGAGCGGAATCTGATAGGTCGCGCCACCGACACGGCGGGGCTTGACCTCGAGACGCGGCTTGGCGTTGTCCACCGCGCGTTGGAGCACGTCCACCGGGCTGGCATCCGGGAACTTTTCGGAGAGCGAGGTGAACGCACCGTAGACGATGCGTTGGGCGACGCTCTTCTTGCCGCCTTGCATGACGGTGTTGACGAGCCGTCCGACGAGCACGCTGGTGTAGCGTCCGTCGGGGATGATCTGGCGTTTGTTGGCTTGGCGGCGACGAGACATGGCGGGGATTTCTAGTTGGGATTACGCAGCTTTCTTGGGAGCCTTCGGGCGCTTCACGCCGTATTTCGAGCGGCTGACGCGGCGCTTCTCGACGCCAGCGGCGTCGAACGTGCCGCGCACGATGTGGTAACGGACGCCGGGCAGATCCTTCACGCGGCCACCGCGCACGAGCACGATG
>CAMBZO010000059.1 GCA_945872195.1 Akkermansia muciniphila
AAGCTGGCCTGATAAAACGTCAGCCCCTCGTAGCGCAGCGGGTTGTTCATGAAGATTTCCGTCTCGCGTCGCTCGCTCTTCGCGGGATGGTCAATGCGCACGCGGCTGCGGAAGTCCTTGGGCAAATCGGTGCCGGGGTAGCGCTCGTGCGTGAAGTCCAGCAGCGTCAGGCTGTAGGGCTTGTAGAAGCGTTTGAAGCGCAGCGCGAACTCGTAGGTCTTCCCGTCCACCTCGACCTCCTGCTCCAGCTTGCTGTGCCGCGCGGAGGTGAGCCACACGCCGAGGGACTTGCCGCCCGCCAGCACCTCGACGACGGCGGCGGGCAGGTTGCGACCGCTCATGTCGGTGACGAGCGGCTGCGGGACGACGGCGGCCTTGGTCATCTTGCCATCGGTTGCGGGGCGAAGGACGGCGTTGGTAGGAAGCTTTTCCCACACCTCGGCGAGGGGCCAGAACTGGCGGATGCGGAGCTTGAAGGGCAGCTCCGGGCGCGTGATTTCGCCTTTCAAGTCCGCCTCGGGAATCATCGCGGGGCGACCGGCGAGGTCCGAGTTGTCGGCGATGGCCAGCATGTTCCCGCCCATCGCCGGGGCGAAGATCAGGCTCGCGGAATAGGTGCGGCCCGCGTGGATGAAGGTGGCGCGCTCGGTCTCGCGCTCGCCCCGCAGCGGCGCGGCGATGAGCAGCGTAGCGACGCCGCCGTTGGAGCCAAGCACCTCGAACCACACGGCGGCGCGAGTCTCGCGAGTAGCGCTCTCGGTGACGACGGCGGCCACGACATGATTGGTGAAGACGCCGTCGGTCGCGGGCACGGGCACGGAGTCCGCCGGCGGGATGTTCATCAGCACGGCGTTGGGCCAGTGCTCACGGATTTTCACGGTGAAGGGCAGGCCCGCGTGGCGGATTTCGCCCTTCGCAGCGAGGAAGGATTCCGGGATGGCGACGATTTCGTTGTTGTTCGGGAGCGACTGGTTGATGAAGGCGAGTTCGTTGACGTGGAAATCCTCGGAGTAGTTCCGCGTCTCGCCTTCCTCGAGGCGCATGGAGCTTTCGGTGGAAAGCATGTCGGTGCCGAGCTGGCCGAGGAGCAGGAGGATGACGCCGAGGTGCGTCATGAAAATGCCGGAGCGCCGCCAGGTCCAGTGGAAGCGCGTGAAGTGCGCCGTGAGCAGGCTGGCGAGCAGCGCGCTGCCGATGGTGTAGCCGCCGGGGAGAATGAGCCACGGCATCTTCGTGCCGAAGAGCGTCGCGCCGACGACAATCCAGCTCTTGAAGAAGCGGGCCTGCGCGTTGTAGAGGCCCTCGTGGACCTGCGCCAGCGTGCCGATGAAGATGAGCACGAGGCCCAGCGCCAGCAGGACGACGGTGAGCTTGAGGGAGGCGAGGAATTTAATTACGCGGGACATGAAATCGGGAATGGGGGATGGGGGATTGGGAATAGGGCGGCGCGGACGCGTGTCGCGGATGGGGCGCACCCATTCGCAATTCGGAATTCACAATTCGCAATTCTGTTCACGGCTTGGCGGATTTGACGAACGCCACGAACGCGTCCTTTTCCTTGGCGACGACGCTCTTGTCGCCCATCAGCTTGTAAAACCAAGTGCCCGCGCCGGACGGGACGACGAGGACGACCATGTCGGCGGGCGCGCCAGCTTTCGTGTCGGTGCCGCTGATCTCGACGATGCGCGCGCCGGCACCGAGGGCGTCGAAGGGCTTCGCCTGCTGGTCCACCTCGTTCGCGGCGGAGGGCGCGAGGCCGATCTGGCCGCGCCAGCGGTCGAGGTTTGCCTTCAACCCACCGCCCATGCCGCCGAGGAAGACGGCGGTGACTTCAGCGGCAGCCTTGCCTTCGCCGACGGTGTATTTCGCGGCCTGCATCGCACCGGGGGGAAGTTGCTTCCAGTGCGCGGGGGCAGTCCAGGCGGGCTGGCCTGCGTTCTGGCTCGGGGCGGGACCGGCGGAGGCTGGGGCCTTTGCGGACGGCTCGGCTTCGTCGGCACCAGCGTGGAACTTGAGTGTCTTGAGAAAGCTGAGGAACGCAGGCTTCTGCTGCTCCACGAGCGCGGCGGGGCCGGTGAGCTTGATGAACCACGAGACGCCATCCTGCTTTTGCAGCGCGACGATGATGCGCTCCGCAGTCGGGTCGCCGCCGGACTTCGGTGCGCCGGTGAGATCGAAGAGCTTGCCGTCCGCACCTGCGATGATGGCGGGCTGGACGAGCTTGGGCAGGTCGTCCTCGGTCAGCGGCGCGAGGCCGAGCTGCTGCCGCCAGAGGTTCACGAACTGCAAGTCCGTCCCGCCCATGCCGGGGAAAGCAATGATGGCGGCCTCGGCGCTGGTTTTGTTGGGTCCAGTGATGACGAAGCTCGCGGCGCGGGATTGGTTCGCGGGAACCTCGCGCCAGTCGGCGGGGATTTTATCCCAGTGCGCGTGCGGTCGGGGCGCAGAAGCAGCGGCGGCGGGACCGGCGGCGGGCGCCGGTTTTCCGGGAGGCAGCCCCAGAGTTGCTGCGGTCGCTTCACCCGCGCCGGGCGGCACCTTCGGCACACGATAGACGGTGATTTCTTCCTTCTGGCAGCCGGTGAGGAGCAGCCCGGCGGAAGCCAGCGCGGCGAGTGCCGTGGTCGGTTTCAAAGTTGGCAGAATGTAGCGTGTCACGAATGCAAAGAGTGTATCGGGCGCTCAGGGAGTTGCCAACCCAAGCGCTCGGCCAATGTCAGACAATAGCCTCTCAAAGTATGTTCAGAGTAGTTCGTCCCCGGTGTCGAGCGGGGTCAATACGCAGTGCCTTTGTGGTTACCCATGACTCGGAGCCGCTGGCTTGGGACTGACTTCTGCTGTGAGCTTGAAGCCCAGCAGCGCCGCCAACCGCTGTTCTTGCACCCCGTAAAAGGCAGCCAAATCGCGGACGCGCGCGGCCGGTTCGCCGTCGTTGTCGCCACGTTGGCGGCGCTTCACGGCGGCGATCATCAAATTCTTCGCCGTGTGCTCGGTGGAGATGAACTCGAAGACTTTCGCCTCGTAGCCCGCCCATTCCAGCAGTGCGGCCCGCAGCGCGTCGGTGGCGAACTCCGCTTCGCGCTCCAGCATGATCCCGTGGCGCAGCGCGGGCGCGAGCATGGGCGGCGAGACGATTCTTGGGCGCAACTCCTTGTGGCAGCAGGGCGAGACCACCAGCAGACGTGCGCCCGCGCCGATGCCGCGCGCGAGGGCGTCGTCCGTGGCAGTGTCACACGCGTGCAGGGCGATGAGCGCGTCTGCCGCATCGAGCGCGGTCTCGGTGATGGAACCAGCCTGAAAATGCAGCCGCTCGAAGCCGCATACTTTGGCCGCGCGATTGGTTTCCTCCACGAGGTCCGGGCGCGCCTCGACGCCCACCACGCGGCTGCCGACGAAGCTCATCTGCTCAAGCAACTGGCTCACCGCGAAGGTCAGGTAGCCCTTGCCGCAGCCCATGTCCACGACCGTGAGCGGGGCGGCAGCCCCTTGCGCAAAGGCTTCGACCAGCAGGGGGCGGAGCACTTCCACGAACTGGTTTATCTGCCGGAACTTGTCGGCCATCGCCTCGCGCACGCGCCCGTCGGGCAGCGTCACGCCGAGTTCCCGCAGCCACGCCTCGGTGGGCAGGATGCTGCGCGCTTTAGTGCGGTCGTGCTCCAGCGACGGGGCTTCCCCGTGGGCCGGCTTGCGCACCGCAATGCGCGCGGAACCGTCAGCGCGGATGACCAACTCAGCGGTGCGCTCGGTGGTGAAGAGGTTCGCGCAGAGGAACGACGCGCTCAGGAGGGTGGCGACCTCGGTGAGCGCGGCCGCCGGCAGCAGGTTCTTGAAAATATCCTTCGTTCCGTGGCGGTAAGTGAAGGCGACGCGGAAGCCGTCCTTCAACTGCACCGGACGGAGAAAGACGTTCTTCATGTCGGCCGCTGGGTCGCGCGGGCGGCTGAGGGTGAGCTTCACGAACGTCCCGCGCGCGAGGGAGTCGTGGAACAGGTCGAAGAGTTTGTCTTGGGCGGCGATCATGCGTTGGCTTCTGGCGAAAGTCTGGCGGCTTGCACGGCGAGTTGTTACACCTCTGCGCGATGAAATTGAAGCACGGACTCCATCTCGCCTACTGCACGAATATCCACCGCGGCGAGTCCTGGCCGCAGACCTTCGAGTCCCTCCAGAAATATGTATTGGCCGTCCGCGACCGGCTCGGGACGAAGTCGCCCTACGCCATCGGCCTGCGGCTCGGCGCGGACGCGGCGCGGGAATTGAGCGAGCCGGCGACGCTCGCGGGCTTCCGTCGCTGGCTGGACGCGGAGCAGTGCTACGTTTTCACCATCAACGGTTTTCCCTACGGCCGCTTCCACGGGACGCGCGTGAAGGAGCAGGTCTATGCGCCGGACTGGACGACGCCCGAGCGCGTGGCTTACACGAACCTGCTCTTCGACCTGCTCGGCGAGCTCGTCCCCGACGGCGTAGAGGGCAGCGTCAGCACGGTGCCGGTGTCCTTCAAGGAGTTCATCCAGAGCCCGCAGCAAGTGCGGGCGGCGCGGGAGAACTTGTGGAAATGTGTGGAGCACATCGAGCGCGTGGGCCGGCGCACGGGCAAGACCTTGCACCTCGGGCTGGAGCCGGAGCCGTTGTGCTATCTGGAAACCACGGCGGAGGCCGTCGAGTTCATCGAGCAGATGCGCGCCGACCGGCCGGGCGACCTGCGCCTCAACGAGCATCTCGGCGTGAACTACGACTGCTGCCACATCGCGTTGCAATACGAGTCGCCCCGCGAGGCGCTGGGCCGGTTGCGCCAGCACAAGATCAAGGTGAGCAAGCTGCACTTGAGCAACGCGCTGAAGGTCAAGCCCACCGCCGAGGTGCGGCAAGCGCTCCACGCCTTCGCCGATGAAGTCTATTTTCATCAGGTCATCGCCCGCTCGGCGGACGGCCGCATCACGCGCCACAAGGATTTGGATGACGCGCTGGCGCTGCACAACCGACTGCCGCCCGCCATGACCGACGAGTGGCGCATCCACTTCCACATCCCGCTGCATTGCCCGCCGACGCCGCTCTTCGGCACGACCGCCGACCATGTGCAAGGCGTGATGGATGTGCTGAAGGAGACGCCGGGGCTTTGTTCGCACTTGGAGATGGAGACTTACACCTGGGAGGTGATGCCGGCGGAGATGAAGAAGCGCAACGTGGTGGACCAGCTCGTGGACGAATACCACTGGACCCTCGCCGAGCTGGCCAAGCGCGGGCTGGCGTGAGCTGGAGAGCCGGCGGTTGCGGCGCTTCGCTTTTCCCGTTACATCTGCGCCATGTCTTCGCTGCAAGTCCTCGTCGTCATCGGCACCACCAGCCGGAAGGGTTCCACCTGCGTGGTCGGCGCCTACGTGGCGGAACAACTGCGGGGGGCGGGCTGCGCCGTGGATGTGTTCGACTACGAGCTGACGCCCCTGCCGCTCTTCAACCCCGAGAGCTCGTGGAGCGCGCCGGACTTCGCCGCCCTCAAGGCGCGCGTGGAGCGGGCGGACGCGCTGGTGCTGGTCACGCCGGATTACCACGGGAGCATGAGCAGCGCGCTGAAGAACTTCCTCGACCATTTCTGGAAGGAATATGCCGGCAAACTCTTCGCCAGCGTGGTCGGCTCGTTCGAGAAGGGGCTGACCGTGCATGACCAGATCCGCACGGTGGCGCGGCAGTGTTACGCGTGGGCGCTGCCGTATGGCGTGTCGTTCACGGACAAGGAAGATGTGCGCGACGGCGCGGTGGCGAGCGACGCGCTCCGGCAGCGGGTGGAAATGCTCGCCCGGGATGTGCGGGTGTATGGCGCGGCACTGGCGGAGCAGCGGAGGAACGACTTGGCGGGGACGGAGCCGGGATTCATGGCGAAGCTGCGGAAGTGAGCGCGGCTGGCGGTGGAAGGATGCATACTTCATACCTCATCATTCGCGAGGCTGGCTTGCGACGGGAGTGATTGCTAGCGTTCGCCGAAATGCCGCCCACCCCCACCAAACCCTCTCCTGCCACCGGGCCGCGTGCTGGCTGGTGGCCGCTGCTAGCGGGCCTGTTCCTCGCCTTCGTCCTGCTCAAGCTCGGCAATCCCGTCATCCTCGACCATATCGCCGGGGTGCCGGAGGGCTGGGAGGAAATCATCTTCGAGACATGGCCAGCAGCTTGGGGTTACTGCGTGCTGGCGGTGGTCACAGTGGTCGGCGCGCTGCAATGGCGGCGGGGGGTTGGCTTGCCAGTCTGGGCGCTGGTGTTCCCGGGGGTCTGGCTCGCGTGGCAGTTCGTCGCGGCGACGACGACGGTGGATGCCTCGTTGACCAGGGTGGTGCTGCCGCAGTTTGTCGCGACGGTGGTTTGTTTCGCGGTGGGCCTGAGCGCGGGGCGTTCCGCCGGGGCGCGACGGGTCTGGCTGGGTTTGCTCGTGGGATTGCTGTTGGTGCTGGGCTCCGGATTCCGGCAGCAATACGGGGGCTTGGCGGCGAGCCGGGAGTTTTTCTACGAGAACGAAAAAACCGGCTGGAAAGACGTTCCACCGGAGGAATTGGCCCGGCTGGAAGCAAGCCGACTCCTCGTGCGCCGGCCCGACGGAATCCTCACCATCAACCCCAACCTGCTGCCCAAGCTGGCCAAGGACCGCATCATGGGGACGCTCGTCCAGCCCAATGCCCTCGCAGGAGTCGTGCTGCTGTTGCTGCCGGGTGCATTGCTCACGGTCTGGAGCGCGAGCGGGGGGTTGCAAAACGTGACGCGCGGCGTGCTCGTGGGGTTGGTGGCTTACATGGGCTTGGCGTGCCTGTATTGGTCGGGGTCAAAGGCAGGCTGGCTCATCGCGCTCACGGTTGGTGGCGTGGCGCTGCTGAATCTGCCCTTGCCCAAAGCGCTCAAGACCGGGCTGGTGCTTGTGGTGACAGCAGGCGGGTTGGCCGGATTCGCATGGAAATATCAGGCCTACTTCGCCGACGGCGCGCGGAGCGCGAATGCCCGTTTCGACTACTGGGCAGTCGCTGGGCGGACCGCTCTGGACCGCCCGCTCCTCGGCAGCGGCCCGGGTTCTTTCTACGCCGTCTATCGGCAGGCCAAACGCCCCGACGCGGAGATGACCCGACTCGTTCATAATGACTACCTGCAACAAGCCTCCGACTCCGGCGCGATCGGGTTGCTCGCCTTCGGCGGATTCATATGGGCGTCCCTCGCCGGACTTTACCGGATAACGCGTGGTGACTGGACCCTCTTTTCCGTCTGGCTCGGGTTGCTTGGTTGGGCATTGCAAAGCTTCGTCGAGTTCGGTCTCTACATCCCGGCACTGGCGTGGACAGCGTTCTTCCTGTTCGGCTGGCTGTGGGCGGTGGCGCGAAATGGATTCGACACCACTCGCCGGCAAACTTAATCTCCTCGCCCATGAACATCCTGTTCCTGAATGGTCCGAACCTAAACCTGCTCGGCCAGCGCCAGCCGGAAATCTACGGTCAGACGACGCTCGCGGACATTGAGGCGAAGCTGCGTGAGTTGGCGGCCGAAGCGGGTGTGACCATGGACTTCCGCCAGTCAAATCACGAGGGCGAATTGGTCACTTGGATCCAACAGGCACATGGAAAGTTCGCCGTTATCGTGATTAACGCTGCGGCATATACCCACACAAGTGTCGCGCTCCGAGACGCCATCTCTGCGGTGGCGGTGCCGACCATTGAGATTCACCTCTCGAACATCCATGCGCGGGAGGAGTTCCGACACCAGTCAATGATCGCCGCCGTGTGTCGGGGGCAGATCGCAGGGTTCGGAGAACAGTCCTACTACCTCGCTTTGGAGGCAGCTTTACAGTTAAAGCTCTCCTGAGAAGCTTCCAGTCGCAAGAAGTGCGCCAATTTTTGAGGCGATGCATCTCCAGATTTCGCGCTGAATGTCCGCTTGACGCTCCCTGCCTCGCTCCCTACTGTCCGCCTCCACTGAAATGTTGAACGTCCAGCCCAGCCTGAACCAACTGCCCTTCACCAGCGTGAGCCACGGCTCTCGTTACGACTCAAAGCTCTCAACTAGGAGGACTCTGTGGACCTGAAAGACATTAAAGCCATCATCGACCTGATGAAGAAGAACTCCATCGCGGAGTTTGAACTCGAGAAGCAGGATTTCAAAATCCGCCTCAAGCGGGGGAACATCGCCGGGCCCGTGGCCTACGAGGACGTCCCGGTCCTCCAACAATACGCCGCCCCCGCCCCAGTCGCCGCACTCCCTGCCGCCAGTGCTGCCTCCGCCGATGCCGAGATTAAGTCCCCGATGATTGGGACTCTCTACCGCTCCCCCTCCCCCGAAGCCGCAGCCTACGTGGAAGTCGGCACGGAAGTCGGCCCCGACACCGTCGTCTGCATCATCGAAGCGATGAAGGTGATGAACGAAATCAAGGCCGAGACCCGCGGCATCATAACCGCCATCGTCGCCGAGAACTCCAAGCCGGTGGAGTTCGGCCAAGCGTTGTTCAAGATTCGCCCCCTTTAAGGCTCAACCGAAGTGTTCAGTGGCCAGTTTCTCCCGAGCCGCTGACCTGTTGAACACTGATTACTGACCATGTTCGAGAAAGTCCTCATCGCCAACCGCGGCGAAATCGCCGTCCGCATCATCCGCGCGTGCAAGGAGCTCAACATCCGCACCGTCGCCGTCTATTCCGAGTCCGACGCCAACTCCATGCACGTCCAGATGGCCGACGAAGCCATCTGCATCGGCAAAGGCCCCAGCAAGGAGAGCTACCTCCGCATTGACCGCCTCATCAGCGCCGCCGAGATCGCCGACGTGGACGCCATCCACCCCGGTTACGGCTTCCTCTCCGAGAACGCCCATTTCGCCGACGTCTGCGAGAGCTGCAACATCCGCTTCATCGGCCCCAGCTCCCGCGCGATGAACGCGCTGGAGGACAAGCAAGTCTCCCGCGCACTCGCCAAGAAAGCCGGCGTCGCCACCCCGCCCGGCTCCGAGGGCACCATCGAGAACGAGCAGGAAGCCCTCGCCACCGCCAAGCGCATCGGCTACCCGGTCATGATCAAAGCCATCGCCGGCGGCGGCGGACGAGGGATGCGCGTCGCGCACAACGACATCTCGATGATCAAGGGCTTCCACACCTGCCGTTCCGAGGCCGAGAAAGCCTTCGGCAACGCCGGCGTTTACATCGAGAAGTTCATCGAGAACCCCCACCACATCGAGTTCCAGATCCTCGGCGACAACCGGGGCAACCTCATCCACCTCGGCGAGCGCGACTGCTCCATCCAGCGCCGCAACCAGAAGCTCATCGAGGAATCCCCCTCCCCCCTCTTCGAGCGCAAAGAGTTCCGCGACCTCCGCAAGAAAATGGGCAAGGCCGCCCTCAAGATCGCCGAGGCCGCCAACTACACCAGCGCCGGCACCGTCGAGTTCATCGTGGACGACAAGGCCAACTTTTACTTCCTCGAGGTGAACAAGCGCATCCAGGTCGAGCACCCCGTCACCGAGGAAGTCACCGGCATTGACCTCGTCAAGCAGATGATCCTCATCGCCGCCGGCGAGCAACTCCGCATCAGCCAGAGCGACATCACCGCCCGCGGCCACTCCATCGAGTGCCGCATCAACGCTGAGGACCCCTTCGCCGACTTCCGCCCCTCGCCCGGCCGCATTGACATGTATTACGCACCCGGCGGCCCCGGCGTGCGCATTGATAGCCACGCCTACGCCGGCTACACCATCCCGCCCCACTACGACTCGATGATCGCCAAGCTCATCGTCTGGGGCAAAGACCGCCGCGAAGCGATAGAGCGCATGAGCCGCGCCTTGAGCGAATACATGATCACCGGCATCAAGACCACGATCCCCTTCCAGCAAGCCATCCTCCAGGATCCCAACTTCCGGCGCGGCGTCTATTCCACGAACTTCGTCGAGCAACTCCTCAGCGGCGGCCGGCGGGAGTTGATTGAAGAGAAAGCGTAGGCTCGGTTCGTCACCGGCGCAGGCCTTGAGCGCTGTGTGGCCTATTTGTGTTTGCAGTGTCAACAGGTCCGACTGCGTGAAACCC
>CAMBZO010000060.1 GCA_945872195.1 Akkermansia muciniphila
CTTCAAGAACCTCGGCGTGGACATGCGGCTCTCGGGCATCGAGCGCGAGGCGGAGATTGTGAAAGGGGTGTTGGCTTGAGTAACGACAGACGTGTCCCCACGGATGGCGGACCGGCATTGAGTCATAATCCCTTCGCGGCGTTGTCCAGCGAAGGTCTCCCCTCCGCCCCTGAAAGTTCGCCGCAGGAATCTTCGTCCGCAGCCGGGCCTGCACCGAAGCGAAAGAGCCGCGGGCGCGTGGACATCATCCGGCAGAAGGCCGGGCGCGGTGGCAAGACGGTGACGGTGGTCACGGGCTTTGTGGGCATCGGCCTGCCGGAGAAGGAGCAACTGGCCAAGGCGATGCAACGCGCGTGCGGCTCCGGCGGCACGGTGAAAGAGGGCCGCATCGAGATTCAGGGCGACCAGCGCGAGGTGGTGGCGAAGATTTTGACCGAGGCGAATTTCAAGCCGGTGTTCGCGGGCGGCTAGCCGCGCAGTGACGATTTAGCTGCGGACGGAGCGCCACCGTGCTTACCATGCGGGAGCATGGCAAACATCGGCAGACGCAATCTTCTCTCGGTCGTTCGGGAAACCACCGCAGGTCTTTACCTCGACGGCGGGGAGTTGGGCGAGCTGCTACTGCCCGGACGTTACATCCCGCGCGACCTTGTGCCGTCGGAGCCGCTCGACGTGTTCGTCTATCGCGATTCCGAGGACCGGCTTGTCTGCACGACCGAGACGCCGCTGGTGATGGTGGGCGAGTTCGCGTGTCTGAACGTCGTCAGCGTGAACCGCGCGATCGGCGCGTTTCTGGACTGGGGTTTACCCAAGGATTTATTGCTGCCGTTCCGTGAGCAGGACCCACAAGTGCGCGCGGGTCAGGCCGTCGTCGTGGCCGTCTATCTCGACGAGAAGACCAACCGCATCGTGGCGTCGGCGCGACTGCGCAAGCACTTGAGCCGCGAGATGCCGAACTACCGCGACGGGCAGCCGGTGAATCTCCTCGTCACCGGCCCGACGCCGATGGGCTACAACGCCATCGTCGAGGACGCCCACCTCGGCCTGCTCTATCACAACAACCTCGCGACGCCGCTCGCGACGGGGCAGCGGATCAATGGCTTTGTCCGCACGATTCGGGAGAACGGGAAGATTGACCTGAGCCTCGATGCGTCCGGCTACCGGCGCGTTGGCTTGTTGACTGAGCAGATTGTCCAAGCTCTTGAAGCTGCCGACGGGCGGCTGGACTTCGATGACGACAGCCCACCCGAGGTGGTTCGTGAAGCCTTCGGGGTGAGCAAGACCGCCTTCAAGCAGGCGCTCGGCACGCTCTATAAACAGCGGCGCATCCGGTTTCTAAGGCCAGGAATCCAGTTGCTCGACAACTCGTCGTGGTCGCCCGGCGATTGAATCATGCCTGCGCCTACGTTTCATCCCCGCGACCCGCTGCACGGGATCACCCTCGCAACCATCGTGCAGCATCTGGCGGATCGTCACGGCTGGGCCGAGATGGCGCGACGCATTCCAGTCCGATGTTTCATGTTCGACCCGACTGTTACCTCCAGCCTCAAGTTTCTGCGCAAGACACCCTGGGCGCGAGAGAAGGTTGAGAATTGGTTCATACTGGAACTCCCGGAGCGACCGCCAGAACCGCGACCTGATCCACCTGTGCCGGGTGAAGACCGCCAGCCAGACGGGGTGTGAAGGGGGCTTGCTCTGCGCGGCAAGCGTGTGCAGCTTCGGGTAACTCAACACAGGCTGAAACGCGGGAGCGCATCCACGCGGGACAACCAAACCTCAACTGCCCATCATTATGCTGCGTCTCGCCTCCTCCCTCCTCCTCATTTCCACAACCCTTGCCCTTGCGGCCATAGAGTCCGGTCCCGCCGTGGACAGCGCACTGCCCGAGCTGAAGGCCGACGCCGTCACCGGCGATGACGCGGGCAAGAAAATCACCTTCACCACCACGCGCAAGGCCAAGCCGACAGTTTACGTTTTCATCCGCTCGGACAAGTTCGACCGCCCCATCGCGCGCTACCTCAAGGTCCTCGACAAGGCGCTCGCCGAACTGGGCAAGGGCACGCACATCGTCGCCGTGTGGATCACGGACGACGCCGACAAGACACGCGAGTATCTGCCCAAGGTGCAGCAGTCCATGAAGTTTGAGGCCACCACGCTCGCCCTTTACGCCGAGGACAAACTTGGCCCCAACGCGTGGGTGCTCAACGACCGCGCCCACGTCACCACCATCGTCACGGACGGCGTGAAGGTGAAGGCGCGCTTCGCCGAGCAGTCGCTCAACGAGACGAACGTCCCCGAGGTCACCGCCGCTCTGAAGCCGCTGCTGAAGTAGCGCGGCGCGGCCGCTGAGAATCCCGTCACCGGGACGCGCGCGGCCTTGGTCACCGTCAAGGTCACGGTGTTGTTCGCGTTGCGGGTGGCGACGTGCTTACTTCGCCTTCGTTGTCAGGCCCATCAACGCCTTGGCGACAGTCTGAATGGCAGGGTCGTTCGCACCCGCAATGGTGAGCCCGTCCTTCACCCCCTGAATGGCGGCGGCAAGCTGCGGTGAACCAGCAGAGGCGTTCACCACACCCACCAACGCGCTCGCGAGCGCGGCCTGGTCGGCAGAGGAAATCTTCTTGCCCGCGAGGGCGTCAGCCACCGCGTTGGCAAGGCCCTGCACAGCCTCGGCGGATGGTTTGTTCGCGCCGAGGGCAAGCGCACCGAGATCCGTTGCGAGCTTGTCCTTGTGCTCCTGCGTGGCCTGCGGGCGGATCTTGATGCTCGAAAGGTCGGAGACAATTTTTGAGTAATTCGGCTGTGCGATGACGGTGCCTTGCGGCGCAGGCGCACCCACGGCAGGTTGCGCGCCGGGTGCGGGCGGCAGGTTCAGCGGGCGGCCAGCGGTTTCCTTCGCCCGCTGTTTGATGATGACGGCGGCCCCTTGCCCGAAGGCGCTGGACGCGGTGCAAACGGTGACAAAGGCGAGAGCGAGGAGGCGAACTTTCATAAGTGGATGCGTTGAGTCTGGCGCACCGTGCGCCTTCGGCACGGAGCTGTCAACGGGCGCTTCGCGATGATCCTTTCGTCCCAAAGCGGATGAAGATTCGCAGCCAGCTCAGTTTGCACCTAAAATAACTTGCCCGCCCCAGAGGGGTCCCCTACGATCGCGTGTAGTAAGCGCATTTCATGTTGTCGCAACTTAAAAGCCTGTTCTCCAACGACATCGGGATAGACCTTGGGACCGCCAATTCCTTGGTCTACGTGCGCGATCAGGGGATTGTCTTGAGGGAACCCTCTGTCGTCGCCATTCAGGCGGGGACGACCAACGTGCTCGCCGTCGGTGAAGAGGCCAAGCGGATGCTCGGCCGCTGTCCTGGAAACATCATCGCCATCAGGCCCATGAAGGACGGGGTCATCGCCGACTTCGAGATCACGGAGGCGATGCTGCGCCACTTCATTCAGAAGGTTCATCATCGCAAACTGATCGCGCCACGCGTGGTCGTCGCCGTGCCTTCGGGTATAACAGAGGTGGAACGACGTGCGGTGAAAGACTCCGCCACACACGCCGGGGCGCGGGAAGTTTATCTGATCGAGCAACCGATGGCGTCCGCCATTGGCGTCGGTCTGCCGGTGCATGAGCCGGCTGGCAACATGATAGTGGACATCGGCGGCGGCACCTGCGAGATCGCGATCATCTCGCTGGCAGGCATTGTGTTCAGCCGCAGTCTCCGCGTGGGCGGGGACGAGTTTGACGAGACGATCGTCGCGCACATGAAGCGCACTTACAATTTGATGATTGGCGAACGGACGGCGGAGGAAATCAAAATCCGCGTCGGTTCAGCCTTCCCGCTGGAGCAGGAACTCACGATGGAGGTCAAGGGCCGCGATTTAAGCGCGGGACTTCCCAAGACCATCACCATCCGCTCAGAAGAGATTCGCGAAGCGTTGAAGGAACCCCTGTCGAGCATCTTGGAATCTGTCCGCATCACGCTGGAACGCTGCCCACCTGAACTGTCCGCGGACTTGATTGACCGAGGGATCGTTATGGCCGGCGGCGGGGCGTTGTTGCGGAACATTGACCGGCTCGTCGCGCAGGAAACCGGCTTGCCGGTTCACATTGCCGATGATCCGCTGACCGCCGTGGCCGAAGGCACCGGTCGCGTCCTCCAAGAGCTCGCGTTCCTCAAGCGCGTCGCCACCTCCAGCACAGGCTGACCGTTCGCCCGCAACTCTGCGGGCCATGCTGCGCAAGCCGCAATACATCGCGCTCGGAATCGTAGCGCTGCTCGGGCTGATACTTCTCAGCCTCTCTGAATCCACGACCCAACGCGCAAAGATCACCCTCACCGGGTTGTTCCTCCCGCTGTTTGGCTTCACGGAGTCCACCCAGAGCGCTGCTCGCCACGCGGGCAACTCCATCGTTCCCCGCGAGGATCTCGTGCGCGAACTCAAACAACTCCGTGCGCAAAAGCAGGAGCTGGAGTTCACACTTACCCAGTTGCAGGAGGGTGCGCGCGAAAATGACGGCCTGCGCAAGCAAGCCGGCTTTCCTGCACGCTTGCCGTGGAAGCTTAAGCCCGCGCGCGTCATCGCCCGCGACCCGGCGAACTGGTGGCGCACCGTGTTCCTAGACGTGGGCAGCAAGGACGGCGTGCGCGTGGACATGCCCGTCATCACGCCGGAGGGACTCGTGGGCCGCGTGTCCGTCGTGGGCGCGTCGCGCTCGCAGGTGGTGCTGCTCGGTGACCAGAACTGCCGCGTCGCCGCGAAGGTGGATGAGACGAAAGAGAACGGCATCGTCGTGCCCTACGCGGCCGATCCCTCCATCGTGTCGCTCACTTATCTCTCGCGCGGCAGTCCGGTGAAGCCCGGCCAGTCCATCGTGACGAGCGGTCTCGAGTTGAAACCCGGAAACCAGGTGCTCACCAGCGGTCTCGGCGGCGTGTTCCCGGCTGGCATCCGGATCGGGGAAATCGTGGACGTGCGCAGTGCCAGCTTCGGCCTCTATCAGGAAGCGCGCGTGAAACTCACGGTCAACCTCAACGCACTGGACCGAGTGTGGGTGGTAGCGCAATGAAGACACTCTTCCGAGTTTTGAGCGTTGAGTTTCAAGTTGGGCGTTTGGACGCCGTGAGCGCTGCACCAGCGTTCAACAACTCAGAACTCAAAACCATGAACTCAAAACCCCGTTCATGAACCGTCTCGAAACCATTTCAATCCTGCTCGCCGCGTGGCTCGCGGTCGCTTTCGAGGTTTCCTTCAATGGCTTCCGCAACTGGTTCGGCGCGCAAGTCAGCCTTCTCCCGGCGCTGATGGTTTACGTCGCGTTGACCTCATCGCTGCCGAGCGTGGTCCTGCTTGCCATCGTCGGCGGACTTGCGCAGGACTCCTTCTCCGCAAACCCGCTGGGCGTCACGACCGTCGCCCTGGCGCTCACGGGTTTCCTGATCCACTACAAGCGCGACATCGTCCTGCGCGACCAGATTTACGCGCAGGTGATGATGGGGTTTCTGGGCAGCTCGCTCGTGCCCGCGTGCGTCGTGCTCGCGCTGACAAACTCGCACCACCCCGTGCCGCTCACGGCCAGGCTAGTTGGGCAATGGGTCGTGATGGCGGCGGGTGGCGCGGTGGCGACGCCGCTGATCTTCCGCCTCTTCGCGCAGCTCACCCGCTGGTTCAGTTACCAACCGTTCCCCGAGTCGCACTACCGCGGCACGGGGCAACTCAAGCGGACGAGATTTTAGCCACAGATGAACACAGATAAGCACAGAGTGAACCCCGGTAGCCGCCACGCGAAGGCGCACCACGCACCACGGAACACGCCTCCGCATCGGTGTCCATCGGTGTCCAGCTGTCGCTTCCTCGCCGCCTGACCGATGTTTCAATTTGCCCCAATCAAACAGCCCGACTCGCAACTCCGCGTGGTCGCGTTCGTTTTGGCTGCGGGCTTCTGCGTGCTGCTGGCGGGCTTGTGGTATGTGCAGGTCTTCTCGTCGAAGAAGTTCTCCGAGAGCCTCGAAGACCAGGCGGTGCGGACGGTCCGCATCCCCGCGGTGCGCGGGAAAATTCTCGACCGAAACGGCCAGCCCTTCGCCGAGAACCGCCCCACCTACAACATCGAGCTTTACCTCGCCGAGCTGGGCAAGCACTTCAACACCGAATACATGAGGCTCCGGCCCGTCGGCGCGCGCCTCACCCGCAGCGAGCGCGAGGCGCTGGAGTGGACCGCGCGCTACCACGTCGTCAGCAACATCACCACCCAGGTGGGCGACTGGCTCCAGCAGCCGCAGGTGATTGATCAGAAGAAATTCCAACGCCACTACAACGAGGTCCGCGCGCTGCCGATTTCCATTTTGCAGAACCTCAACGCCGTGCAGGTCGCGCGCTTTGCCGAGCGGCCCGGCGTGTTCCCGGGACTCGACTTGGAAATCCAGCCGCTCCGCGTTTATCCCCACGGAAGCATGGCTGCGCATGTCCTTGGATCGTTGACGCGTGATGAGAGTTCGCAAGAGGAGGAGGACGCTTTTTATCACTACCGGCTGCCCGACTGGAAGGGTGTCACCGGGATGGAAGGCGTCTTCGACGGACAGCTGCGCGGCGTGGCGGGCACGAAGTCCATGACCGTGAACCGGCTCGGCTACCGGCAGCACGAGACGGTGCTGCGCACGCCCGAGCCGGGGGACAATCTCGTGCTCACGCTCGACTTCAAGCTCCAGCAAGCCGTCGAGCGCGCGTTGGTCACACCGCTCTTCGGCGCGCAGACGCGTGGCGCGGCGGTGGTGCTGGACGTGCAGACCGGCGACGTGCTGGCGCTGGCCTCCGCCCCGGACTTTGGACCGGCGGAATTCATGGGCCGCATCAGCACCGAGCATTGGACAAACGTGTTGAACCATCCCATCCAGAAGCCGCTGCTCAACCGCGCCACACAGGAGAACTACCACCCCGGCTCGATTCTCAAGATGCTCACCGCGTTGGCGGCGCTCGAGATGGAAGCGCTCGACCCGAACGCCCTTTACAACGTCGAAGCCGATCCCACCCGCCCGGGGCGCGGCTGCATCCATGTCGGCAACCGTAAGATTGACGACACCGTTTCGCCCGGCCCCTACAACTTCAAAAAAGCGCTGGTCCACTCCTCGAATTCCTACTTCATCCACCACGCGCTCAAGCCCGGCGTGCTGCAGAAGATGATCATGCTCGGCAAGAAATTTCACCTCGGCGAGCGCACCGACCTGCTGCCGCGCCAGGAGACCGCAGGCGATTTCCCAGACCAGACCGACCTCGTGAGCCGTTGGCAGCCGGGTGATACCGCCAACCTCGCGATCGGCCAGGGGAAGGTCTCCGTTAGCCCGCTGCAAATGGCCGTGCTGACTGCTGCCGTGGCGAACGGTGGCAAGGTCTTCTGGCCGCGTCTCGTCTTGCGACTGGAGCCGAGCGACCTGCAGTTCGGCGCCAAGATTTCCGAGTTCCCCGCCCGCGTGCGCGACGAGCTCGGTGTGAAGCCGGAGCATCTCCGTCTCATTCACGAGGCCATGCTCGCCGATGTGGAAGAGGCCGGCGGCACCGGCCGCGAGGCGAAGGTGGACGGCCTGAAAATCGGTGGCAAGACCGGCACGGCGGAAGTGGAGCGAGCTGGTAAGATGGTGGACAAGACCACATGGTTCGCGTCCTTCGCACCGGTGGACCGGCCCAAGTGGGCGGTCGTGGTGATGGTCGAGAGCGGCGCGTCCGGCGGCAAAACTTGCGCGCCGGTGGCGAAGAAAATTTACGAGGCGCTCCTGGCCCGCGAGCGCGACGGAGGTCGGAAGACTTCGGCCCTCGCTAGTTTGAACTGACCCATGCTCGCCCGCCCCAACATCGCCGAGAAGCCCGCCCGGATTGACTGGGTGCTGCTCTGCGCCTTGCTGGGGTTGATGGTGCTGGGCGTCCTCTTCATCCATAGCGCGCGCCATGCGACGGAGTCCGGCTCCGGCGTGCCGTGGTTCAAGCAGTATCACATCAAACAAATCGCCTACTACCTGCTCGGGTCGGTGGCGATGGCCGGGATGTGCGTCATCCCCTACCAGACGCTCGCCCGCTGGTCCTACGTCGCCTACTGGGGCAGCATCCTCTTGCTGGTGCTCGTGCTCATCCCGCACATCGGTGCGATGCGCTTCGGCGCGCGGCGGTGGATTGACCTGGGTATCTTCCAGCTCCAGCCCTCGGAGATTGCGAAAATCGCCTTCATCCTCGCGCTGGGTAATTTCCTCGCCCGCCCGCTCGACGAGCTGAAGCTCACCGGCAATTTCTGGAAAGCCCTCGCCATGCTCGGCCTGCCCTTCGCGCTCATCCTCGTGGAGCCCGACCTCGGCTCCGCGCTCGTGCTCATCCCGACGGGTTTCGTGATGATGTATGTGGCCGGCATCCCGGCCAAGTATCTGCGGCGTTTCCTCGGCGGCTCGGCGCTCATCGTGGCGCTGATTCTCGTGGACGTGCTGTTCGCACCGCCCAACTGGCGCGTCAAGCTGGAGGATTATCAGCGCCGCCGGCTGCTCGTTTATTTCGGCATGGAATCCAAACATTTCGCTCCGCCCAACGCCACGGCGGCGGAGCTTCAGAAGGCCCGCATCCAGGAGCGCAACGACTCTTACAATGTCGAGCAGGCGCTCATCTCCGTCGGCTCCGGTGGGCTGACGGGCAAGGGCTGGCGGCAAGGCACCCAGAATGTATTGGGCTACCTGCCGCGCGCCGTGGCACACAACGATTTCATCTTCTCCGTGCTGGCTGAGGAGAGTGGATTCGTCGGGAGCATGGTTGTGCTCTCGCTCTACGCGGTGGTTCTGTTCGCCGGAATCAGAATCGCCGGCCAGGCGCGCGACCGCCTGGGCAAAATAATGGCGGCGGGAGTGGTAGCGCTCCTGTTCAGCCACATGTTCATCAATATCGGCATGAACATCCGTTTAATGCCCGTCACGGGCGTGCCACTGCCGCTGTTATCATACGGCGGGACTTCAGTGATTTGCACGCTGGTCGCCGCGGGCCTTCTCCAAAACATCTACCTGCATCGCAGGTCTTATTAACCAACCATGAGCAATCGTTTCTCCAACCGCCGCGGCGGCCCACGTCACTTCCGCCCCTCCGGCGGCCTCAACCCCAACGCCAAGCCTGACCGCGCCGCCGCCATGGCGCGCCTCTCCGCCACCGGTGGCGACAAGATCGGCGGCGATGAAACCGTCTTTGGCCGAGGCCGCCACGAGCATGAAATACGGCGCTCAGAAAATCTCGCCGCCGGCCTCCCTGCCGAAGGTGAGGCCCAGCACACGTCCAAGCCCGCCGGTCGCCACGACTACCGTGAGCCGAACCTCGAGACGCCCGAGGAGGTCAACGCCGAGGAGGAGGGCGACTTCAAGCCCGTCGATGTCGTTGAACGGCCCAAGGGCCTCATGGCGACACTCAAACACGCCGCGCAAAGGGTCGTCACCAAGGTCAAGAAGATGATGAAGCCGGAGAAGAAGGTGCACAAAGAAGTCATCATCAACTCCGAGTCCCTCGAAACCCGCGTGGCCGTCTGCGAAGATGGCCGGCTCGAGGAGTTCACCATCGAGCGCACCACCGAGGAACGGCTCGTCGGCAGCATTTACAAAGGCAAGATCCGCAACTTGGAAGATGGCCTCAAAGCCGCCTTCGTGGACATCGGCTTCGAGAAGAACGCCTTCCTCCACTACTGGGACATCGTCCCCAGCAGCCTCGACAGCGGCGTCGAAATCGTCGAGCGCGAGAAGAAGTCTCCACCCAAGGACAAACCCGAGAGAGGGCCCGAGAAACCCAAGGTCACCCAGAAGGACATCCCCAAGCTCTACCCCAAGGGCAGCGAGATCATCATCCAGGTCTCCAAAGGCCCCATCGGCACCAAAGGCCCGCGCGTCACCACGCACCTCGCGCTGCCCGGCCGCTTCCTCGTGTTGCTGCCCAACTCCGATCAGTCCGGCATCTCCCGCAAGATCGAGCACGGCGAGGAACGCCAGCGCCTCAAGAAAATCGTCCGCAAGCTCAACATCCC
>CAMBZO010000061.1 GCA_945872195.1 Akkermansia muciniphila
TATGACAAATCACTTAGGAGAGTTTTACAACCCCGCAAACCCCGCACATTTCCTCCTGCCTGCTCGACTTACCGCCGCACAAACTGCCGCAAAGCTGGGTTTTGAAGGCCATGACATTTCGTGTTTGGTCGCTGCGAAATTACTGAAGCCATTAGGCAAGCCAGCGCCTAATTGTGTGAAGTATTTTGCCGCCGTTGATGTTTTCGCCAGGTTTAACGATGTGGCTTGGCTCGAAAAGGCCACGGAAAAGATTTACGGTCACTGGAGAGAGAAGAACGCCCGCAACGAAAAGCTCGTAGCGCTTGAATTGCCAGAAACGGCTCTCGCTGCATAGCCTTACTACTACGAGACTACGCCCTGCCCTTGAAAACGCCTTCCCCGGCGTTTTTTAGCTTATCCGGCCAATTGTTTTGACGCCGCTGGCTTCGTATGCAACGGAATAATCTTCCCCTCGTAACTGTCCATTGCCGGGCAAGTGACTTCGGCTTTCTTCGCATACGCCCGATGGACAGCTTGGCTTTTGTGACCCAACGCAAACTGAGCGAATCTTTCGGGGTAGCCGCAGGTCGCTGCGCGCTCAGCCCAGCCGTAACGGTAGGAATGAAGGGTAACTCCGGTAATCTCCGCAAGCTTGCAGCGCCGGGAAAACTCAGAAGCACGACAAGAGGCTTGTGTTGCGGCAATTTTGGGAAATAGAAACCCCGTCTGCGGAAGCTTCGCGAGCAACGAGGCCAAAGGCCTCCCGATGGAAAGGCGAGCGAGCGTTCCGGTTTTTTGGCGACTGAAGCTAATCGTATTGTCAGTCCAGTCCACATTTTCGGCGCTGAGATTCGCAGCGTCGGTTTGGGCTGCTCCGATTTCCCATAGGATTTGGTAGTAAGCGCGCCGTTCCTCGTTACGCTCGGCAGCAAGGATTTTGGCGTGTTCCTCGGCATTGATGCCACGGCGGACACCTTTGGTCATTTTAGGCCACAGTTTGACGGGAATGATGGGTGCTGGCAGCCAATTCATGCCGACCGCGTGACTGTGGAGCCAATGCAATGTATGGTTCACTGAAGCCCCGCCCTTACTCATTACTCGGCGAAGGTCCTCCGCGTTGGTTTCTACCAGCGGTTTGTTGAGGATTGAAGCGTAAGCCGGGGATTTTACTTCGCGTTTGCGACGTTCCTTTGTGGATTCACGCCCGGTGCCGCAGAACTGTTCCATGACGACCTTCCAAGTGCGTTGGACAGCTTCGGGGTCAATCGCTGAAAGAAAAACGCCCCCTAGTGCTCGGTTGAGCAACGGGGTCTGCATTGCCTCGTTTCGAGCGTTAACGAGTCTGCACGCCTCATCCCTTTTTTTGGTTTGGAGGCTCTCCTGTTTTCCGGTTTCGTTGTTTTGGGCGTAAAACACGTTCCCCCGCTTGAACATTCTGTATGCTTTTTTCATGTTTGTTGACTGGTTTAAGCATACGGCTTTTTTGTTTTTCCCCTTCGCGAGTAGTGGGCGAGTAGTTTTGCCCTTTGCTCGAATTGTCGCGGAAATCCAGAATTGCTGGCACTTTCGCTGACAGTGGGGGTCAAACTTCCTCGAATCGCCTTCAAAACCCTCGAAAACAAGGTGTTTAAGAGGTGGCTCCAAAGGTAGGACTCGAACCTACAACATTCCGGTTAACAGCCGGATGCTCTACCATTGAGCTACTTTGGAACTCGAAAGCCCGGAGAAAATACAAATCCACCCTCACTGAGTCAACAGATCCGTTGAAAAAACCAACACGGCCCAATTTTTCGCATGCCCCGACGGAGAACGGAGCCAGTGGTCGGGATTGAACCGACGACTGGCGTTTACATTCCGCCGGGGCAGCGAAGTTGGGGAGCTTGAACGGCTTTGGCTTTGCGAGCGGGGACGGCGAGCGGCGAGCTGCCTGACGCGCGCCGTTTTAGCGAGAGGTCACAGTTCATGCCGCGACCGCGTCTGCCACGGGGCGCAGCGCGCAGGGCTTGATGCGAGCAATCTTGGCCTCCAACTCATCGGCAGCGGTGGCGAGGTCGAAGTGGTTTTGCAGGTCGAGCCACCATGCTGGACGGGTGCCGAAATAGCGGGACAAGCGCAGGGCGGTGTCTGCCGTCACCCCGCGCTGGCCGCGCACAATCTCGCTCACGCGCATCGGGGTCACGCCAATGGCCTTGGCGAGCGCGTTTTGGGTCAAGCCCAGCGGCTCCATGAAGTCGTGCAGCAGGACTTCGCCCGGATGCACGGGGGGCAGTTTGTTCGTTTTCATAGCGTTCAGTGGTAGTCCACAATTTCAACTTCGTGCGCGTCCTCGCCCTGCCAGCGGAAGCAGAGCCGCCACTGGTCATTGATGCGGATGCTGTGCCAGCCCTGCCGTTTGCCTTTCAGGGCTTCCAGCCGGTTGCCCGGCGGCACGCGCAAATCGTTCAGAGAACGGGAAACGTGCAACTGCGTCAGCTTCCGCAGGGCCACGCTTTCAATTGTGGGCGGTAGGCCGTGATTGCGAACGCGCTGCCACAGGCGTTCCGTTTTCTTGCAGGCAAAACTCGCAATCACGTTTTGACGTTATCGGGTTACGATATAGCTGTCAAGTGGGTGTGCATTCGCGGCGGCGGGGAATCGGCAGCCGAGCGAGCAGAGACGGGAGTATTTCCGGCAAACGATGGCGATGCGGCGTCAGGCACTCGCCGCGAAGGGCATGCTCACGACGTTCGCCTCCGCGTTGGGCCTGACGGCAAACCACCGGTCCGCGTCGGTGAGCTTTACCAGCTCGCGGTAGTGCTTGTGGACGACGGCGGCGGAATTACCGAGTTCGCCCGCCACGCGCCCGGCGTCGGCGGTCTGCGCGAAACGGTAAGAGGCGTAGGAGTGGCGGAGGGCGTTTTGTTTCCACTTCACGGCGGGCTTGGCGGGAGTGCTGTTCTGCGCATCCGCCGGAACTGCTGTCGCTGCTGCTGTCGCTTGCTGCGCGATGTAAAAGGCTTCGTGCGTGCCTTGCCACACCATGCCCGTCTGAGCGGCGTAGGGAGTCAGCCAGGCAGCGAGCGTGTCGGAAACCGGGACGACGCGGCGGCTGGCGGTCTTGGCCTTGCCCGCGCCGATGACGATGTGCCGTTCCGTAAGGCGAATGTCCGACCATTCGAGACGTTCAATCTCCGCGCTCCGCAACCCGGCAAACGCCCCCAAGGCCAGGCAGGGCAGGAAGTCCGGCGTCGTGGCGGCGAGCAGGCGGCGAATCTCGGCAGGGGTGAAAATCTCCACGTCACCGCCGCCCACCGTCAAGGATTCCGACCCGGCGACGGGATTGTCGGCGGCGTAGCCACGCGCCACGGCGAATTCAAAGAACAGGTGAGCCACGGTGCGGAAGTTTTTGTAGGACTGCCGCGACAGGTTGAGGCTGTCCAGCCAGGCTTGCACTTCGGCGGTTGTCACGTCGCAGCAGGTTTTGCGGAAGGCGTCGGCGAAGCGGGCGAGACGCACACGGAGGTCTTGAAGGTAGCGGGCGGACGCCTTGCGGGCTTGCTTCACGGCGAGCAGTTCCGCGACAACTTCGGAGACCGGTTTGCGCGTGAGGCCCTTGTGCCGGACGGCGTAGAACTTCACGGCGGCGAGCAGATTGGAGAGGTCATGGACGGTTTCAAGGCACTTGGCGAGCGTGTCGGCGGCAGAGGTCAACGTGACGCCGTGAGGCTTCAAGGTGAGCACGGCAGCGGCATACTCGGAAGCCTGCCCGTTCGTCATGCTGGCGGCGACAACCTGCCGCTCGCTCAACTGGCGGACGAGACGTTGCGCGGCGGCGAGGGCGTCGGCCTCCGTGGCGTAGGAATCGAAGCGGCGCTTACCGGCGGCGTAGTTCGCCACCATGTAGCCGAAGCCGCCGGACGGAAGCTCGCGCCGATACACGGTAACTGACTCGCGGCCACAGGTGACTTTGCGGGGCCAGTTGGGCTTGCGGGGCCAGTTGGGCTTGCGGGGCTTGGTTTTCGCGAGGTTGGATTTCATACGGGGACTGTTGCACAAGTGTTGCATCTTTCGCAAGTGCAATTCTCCCTTCTACCGATAAATCGTTAAAAACCCCTTATTTTACTTGGAGCCAGTGGTCGGGATTGAACCGACGACCGACGGTTTACAAAACCGTTGCTCTACCACTGAGCTACACTGGCCACCGACACCGCAGAGATACACACGGCGGCATTTTTTTGAAAATCCTTTTCTCCGCCCCGTAACTTCTCACCACAGTGCCGCGTCCACCCAAGCACCCCGCAGTGGGTGCAGTGAATACTGCCGGCTTGCAGGCGTAATAGTATGTGGCCGTCCGTCAAACCAACGGCCTCGCAGCGCAACAAACTGACCGAGCTTATGGATCCGAAACAACATCAGCCCCAGATGGAGGACTTCTTCAGCAGCCGCCGCCAGTTCCTCAACCGCTTCGGCATGGGCATGGGCGGCTTGAGCCTCGCGTGGCTTCTCGGACCCGAACTCGCCGGGCCAGCCCGCGCCGGCATCTCGCTGAATCCCCTCGCGCCCAAGCAGTCGCACTTCACCGGTCGCGCCAAGCGCGTCATCCACATCTTCGCGCAGGGTGGCCCTTCGCACATTGACACCTGGGACCCGAAGCCCGCGCTCGCTAAGCACGGCGAGTCGAAGGTGGACGCCATCGGCGGTGTGCCGTTGCCCACCCAGTTCAAGTTCGAGAAGCGCGGCAAGTCGGGTGTCGAGGTCAGCGAAATCTGGCCGCACCTCGGCGCGATGATTGACGAGATTTGCGTCATCCGCTCGATGCACACCGACGTTCCCGCGCACGAGTTCGCCACGCTCATGATGAACACCGGTGCGGGCCGGCTCGTGAAACCCTCCATGGGTTCCTGGGTCACCTACGGCCTCGGCACGGAGAACCAAAACCTCCCCGGCTTCATCGCGCTGGGCGGCGGCCTCGGCGGCGCGTCTAACTGGCGCTCCGCGTTCCTCCCCGGCGCGTATCAAGGCACCTTGGTCAACAATCCCTCCGCGTCCGTTGACAAGATCATCGAGAACATCAAGAGCCAGCACCTCAGCCTCGCCCGTCAGCGCGAGCAGCTCGACCTCGTCAAGTCCTTCAACGAGCTCCACCAGGCAAAGCTCGGCCAGGAAGCCGTGCTCGAATCCCGCATCCAATCCTTCGAGCTGGCCTACCAGATGCAGACCGAGGCCACTGATGCCTTCGACATCTCCCGTGAGCCGCAGAGCGTGCGCGATCTTTACGGCGACTCCGCGCAAGGCCGTCAACTCCTCGTCGCCCGCCGTCTCGTCGAGAAGGGCGTGCGCTTCGTCCAGACCTGGCACGGCGGCTGGGACCACCACACCGCTGTCGGGACGAACCTCCGCAAGAAGGCCGGCGAAAGCGATCAAGCCATCGGCGCGTTGCTCAAGGACCTCAAGCAACGCGGTATGCTCGAAGACACGCTCGTCGTCTGGGGCGGTGAATTCGGGCGCACCCCGCGTCACGACCGCGGCCAGCGGGGCGAACCGGGCCGTGACCACCACAACAAGGGCTTCTGCTCATGGGTCGCCGGCGGCGGCGTCAAGGGCGGCCAGACCTACGGCGCGACCGACGAGTTCGGCTACAACGCCGTCGAGAACAAAGTCCACATCCACGACTTGCACGCCACGCTCCTGCACGCGCTGGGCTTCGACCACGAGAAGCTGACCTTCCGCTACAACGGCCGCGACTTCCGCCTGACGGACGTTTACGGCAGCGTCGTGAAGGACATCCTCCGCGCCTGAGTTTGAATGCGAATTTCACGAACAGGGCAGGCGCGTTGCCTGCCCTTTTTTTTGTCAGTCAGTAGCCTTTCGTCGGTCCGTCACGTCTTGTTTTCCAGCACTATGAAATCATACAAGCTCGCCATCGGAGTTGTCGTCACGAGCCTCGCGACGATCGCGTTCGCCCCGGCCGCGACCGCGAAGCTCGATCCCGACCAGCTCCAGTTCTTCGAGAAGAAAATCCGTCCCGTGCTCGCCGAGCATTGCTACAAGTGCCACTCCGCGCAGGCCGAGAAGCTCAAGGGTGGCCTCTATGTGGACAGCAAGGACGGCTTGCTCAAGGGCGGCACCAGCGGCCCCTCCATCGTCCCGGGCAAGCCGGAGAAAAGCCTCCTTCTCAAGGCACTGAAGTCCACCAACCCCGACGAGATGATGCCGCCCAAGGGCGAGCGCCTCTCCGCCCAAGTCATCGCGGACTTCGAGACGTGGATTCGGATGGGCGCGCCGGACCCGCGGCTGGACACCACCGGTGCCGTAGCTGCGCTGAAGGTGGATTGGGACAAGGCTCGCGAGCACTGGGCGTATCAGCCGGTGAAAGCTCCGGCGGTTCCGGTGGTGAAGGACGCGACCAAGTGGGCGAAAGGCGACCTCGACAAGTTCGTGCTCGCGAAGCTCGAAGCGAAGCGCATGGCCCCCTCGCCGCTCGCGGATAAGCGCACGTTGATTCGCCGTGCGACCTTCGACCTCACCGGCTTGCCGCCGACGGCGGCCGAGGTCAATGCTTTCGTTGCGGACAAATCTGCGAAGGCTTTCGAGACCGTGGTGGATCGCCTGCTCGCCTCGCCGGCTTACGGCGAGCGCTGGGGCCGTCACTGGCTGGACGTGGCGCGCTACGCGGACACGAGCGGCGACCGGAACAACAACGCGAAGAACGCGACCGCCTACCCGTTTGCGTGGACCTATCGCGATTACGTCATCAAGGCGTTCAACGACGATCTTCCTTACGACCAGTTCGTCCGCGAGCAGATTGCCGGCGACCGGCTCGCGTCTGCGGAGAACAAGGCCCCGCTGGCGGCGATGGGTTTCCTCACGGTGGGCAAGCGCTTCATGGGCAATCAAAACGAGATCATTGATGACCGCATTGACGTCATCACGCAGGGCCTCATGGGCGTGACCGCCGCGTGCGCGCGCTGCCACGACCACAAGTTCGACCCGGTCTCGCAGAAGGACTATTACTCGCTGCATGGCGTGTTCGGCGCGTCCATCGCGCCGGCGGAGGAGCCGATGCTGACGAAGCCCAAGTCCGAGGCGGACTACCAGGACTTCATGCAGAAGTCAGAGGAGATTCTCACCCGCGTCGCGAACGTGAAAGACGTCGAGATGGAGCGCCTGACCGACACCTTCCGCAACGCGGTGGACAAGTATCTTCTGGGCGTGAGGGAGTCGCTGCTGCCCGGCAAGACCCCGAAGCTGGTCCGGGAGAAGCGCGGGCTGGACCTCGATATCTTCGATCAATGGAGCGTTTACCTGAAGGCTCCGGCGCGCACGTCCGACCCCGTCTTCGGGCCTTGGATGGCGTTTGCCGCGCTGAAGGATGAGGAGTTTGCCGCCCAGGCCGCCGCCTTGAGCGCCAAGTTCGCCGCTGACAAGTCGGTGAACGAACTCGTCACCAAACTCTTCACCCCCCCGCCGGAGAACATCGGCGCGCTGGCTGAGGGCTATGGCAAGCTATTCCGCGAGACGGAGCGGCTCGCGGATAAGGGTGAGCAGCCCGCCGGTGCGCGCATCGATCTCCACGCCGTTCTGCACGACAAGGACTCGCCGGTGCGCCTCAGCACCGCCACCCTGCGCCGTATCGCGGGGGCCGGACTGAACAACAAAGAGGCCGCCGAGCGCGCCAAGCTGGACGAACTTAAGCGCACCCACCCCGGCAGCCCGCCGCGTGCGATGACACTCACCGACGTGGCGAAGCCCAAAGACCCCTTCGTCATGATTCGCGGCGAGCCAGCCAACAAAGGCCCCGTGGTGAAACGCCGCTGGCTGGAAATTCTCGGTGGTTCGGACAGCAAGCCTTTCACCACAGGTTCGGGGCGACTCGACCTCGCCAACGAGATCGCCAGCAAGGACAACCCCCTCACCGCGCGCGTGTTCGTGAACCGCGTGTGGAACTGGCACTTCGGCGACGCCATCGTGCGCACGCTCGGCGACTTCGGCCTGCGCTCCGACCCGCCGTCGAACCAACCCTTGCTCGATCACGTCGCCGCCCGCTTCATGGCCGACGGCTGGAGCGTGAAGCGATTGCACAAGCTCATCCTCCTCTCCGCCACTTGGCAGCAAGGGTCACTCGATAACCCGGCGAACTCGAAAGTGGATCCCGGCAACGCCCTCTTCTGGCGGCAGAACCTCCAGCGCCTGAACTTCGAGTCCATGCGCGACACGTTGCTCGTGTTCGGCGGTAAACATGAGTTCGACGACCGCGGTGGGCCCTCCGACCAGGACTTGAACGCGTCGGGTCGGCGCACGGTGTATGGTTTTATTGACCGCGCGAGGATTTCTGATTCCTTCCGCATCTTCGACTTCGCGAACCCGGACATGACCGCGCCCTCGCGCGTGCTGACGACCGTGCCGCTCCAGGCGCTCTACATGATGAACAACGGCTTCGTGGCCGAGCAAGCCCGCCACGTCGCCGGCCGACCGGAGCTGCTCTCCGGCACGCCGGATGAGGAGAAAATCGCGTTCATCTACCAACTCTTCTTCCAACGCGCGCCCTCGGCGGCTGAACTCCGGCTCGCGAAAAATTACGTCACCGACCAGCAGGCCAAGCCCGCCATGGGCGGCGCAGAGTTGCGCGCGTGGCACTACGGTTACGGCGAATATGACCCCGACGCGAAGAAGCTCATGGGTTTTGAATCGTTCCCAACATTCCTGCGTGACTCGTGGGTGATTGCTGACAAGGGGGCGCTCCGCAAGCCGACGGACGGGCAGAAGGACGCCAAGGGCAAGCAAGCGATGGCTGCCGGCTCGGCTTTCACCGTGAGCATCAACGCGGTCGGTGGCGTGCCGGGCGACCGCAAGCACTCCGTCGTTCGCCGCTGGGTCGCGCCGCGCGATGGCATCATCAGCATCGAAGGCAAACTGGAGCACGACGCCAAGACGGGCGACGGCGTGGAAGCCATCGTGGCCCGCTCGATCGGCGGGCAGCTCGGCGCATGGCAGGCAGCGGGCAAAAACGTGGCGACAGACGTAAAGAACATTGCCGTGAAGCGTGGGGACGCGCTGGACTTCATCGTGAGGAGCCGTGGGACTTCGGAGGACGATTCCTTCCGCTGGGTGCCCATCCTTCACATGCCCGGCGCGAAGCCCGGCGAAGAATACGTCTGGAACGCGCAGCGCGAGTTCAGCGGTCCGGTGAAGGAGAAGCTGCAAACCCAGCCGTTCACCCCGTGGGAGCGCCTCTCGCAGGCGTTGCTCATGAGCAACGAGTTAATCTACCTGAACTGAGGGCAACAGACTCCGTTGCGTGGGCGCGGAAGACCCACTGCGCGGCCCGTGCTCAGGCCAAAATCTCGCGGATGATGTGGCCGTGGTCTATCTCCAGCCGCTTGCGCCCTGGCACTTCGAGCCGCCGCAAATCAATCCCGAGCAAGTGGCAAACCGTCGCGTGCAAGTCCGTGACGTAGTGGCCCTCGCCCTGCGCGTGGTAGCCCAGTTCGTCGGTCTCGCCGTGGACGATGCCGCGCTGGATGCCCGCGCCCGCCATCCAAATCGTGAAGCCGTGCGGGTGATGGTCGCGCCCGTCCTTGCCGCCGCCGCGTAGCTCCAAGCCCGGCGTGCGCCCGAACTCCGTGCAGAAGACCACGAGCGTTTCGTCCAGCAAGCCGCGTTGTTTCAAGTCGTGCAACAGTCCCGCCACCGGCTTGTCCACGCTCGCGCAGAGCTTCGTGTGATTTTCCTTCAGCTTTTGGTGCGAGTCCCACGTGCCGTAGCCGCTGGGATAAACCTGCACGAACCGCACGCCGCGCTCGACCAACCGCCGCGCAGCGAGCAGTCGCTGGCCGGCGGACTTCGTCGCGTCCGCGTCGAGCCCGTAGAGCTTCTTCGTGGCCTCGTTCTCCGGCGCGAAGTCCAGCACCTCGGGCACGGCCATCTGCATGCGGAA
>CAMBZO010000062.1 GCA_945872195.1 Akkermansia muciniphila
CCTATGCCCATCTACGAATTCGCCTGCCCGAAGTGCCGGGTCATTTTCAACTTCCTCTCCCAGCGCATCAACCCCGACCGCAAGCCCGCCTGCCCCAAGTGCGGCAATAAGAAGATGCGCAAGGAGATGAGCCGCTTTGCCATGACGAAGGGCTTAAAAGAATCCGCCGCACCGGCCGCTGGCGCAGATGCCCAAGGCGGCCCGCCGATGCCGGACATGGACGACCCGCGTGTCGAGCGCGCCATGATGGAGATGGAGCGCGACATGGAGCATCTCGACGAAAATAACCCCAAGCACATGGCGCACATGATGCGGAAGATGAAGGACATCATGCCGCCCGGCACCATGCCCAAGGAACTCGACATCGCCATCAAGCGCCTCGAAGCCGGCGAGGACCCGGAGAAAATTGAAGCCGACATGGGCGATGTGCTCGGCGACCTCATGGGCGGTGAAGGGGGTCCCGGTGGCGCGGGCGGTGCCTACTCGCACGACAGCGGCCTCCACGATTATTGAGCCCCGTTCGGCATCCCGGATTTGCCTTGGTGCAGTTCCGCTTCGCGGTGCCGGGCCGCGATTGAGATTTCGGGCGAGGATGGAATGCGCCGTCCTTGCGCTCCCCCTACTTGGTCGTTACTGTCGCCCCCACAAAATGAACGAACCTAGAAGCAGTTTGTTGGTCCCCATGGTCGTCGAGCAAACCGGTCGCGGCGAGCGCGGCTATGATATTTACTCGCGCCTGCTGATTGATCGCATCGTCTTCCTCGGCACGCCGGTGGACGACATGGTCGCCAACGTCATCATCGCGCAGCTCCTCTTCCTCCAGATGAACGACCCGAAGAAGGACATTCATCTCTACATCAACTCCCCCGGCGGCAGCGTCACGGCTGGGCTCGCGATTTACGACACGATGCAGTTCATGACCTGTGACGTGAACACCTACTGCATCGGCCAGGCCGCGAGCATGGGCGCGGTGCTGCTCTGCGGCGGCACGAAGGGCAAGCGCCACGCGCTGCCCAACGCGAACATTATGATCCATCAAGTGCTGGGCGGCGCGGAGGGCCAGGCCAGCGATGTGGAAATCCGCGTCAAGTATATGCTCAAGCTCAAGCAGCGCCTGAACGCCATCATCGCCAAGCACACCGGCCAGAGCATTGAGGTCGTCGAGAAGGCCTGCGACCGCGACAACTTCATGTCCTCCGAGGAAGCCAAGGCCTTCGGCCTCGTGGACGAAGTCGTCGCCTCGCGCAAAGACCTCCCCGGCCTGCCGGACAAGTCCAGCGTGGTGAGTTGACACTCTCAACTCTCAACTCCCCAACTCTCAACTCCCCTTGGCCCGCCCGCACAACCTCACGCTCTGTTCCTTCTGCGGTAAGTCGCACGCCGAGGTGAAGAAGCTCATCGCCGGCCCGGGCGTTTACATCTGCGACAACTGCATCCACGTCTGCAAGGGCGTGCTCGACAAGGAACTCGCCGCTGACACAAAGCGCACGACGCCGAAGCTCAAGATTCCCAAGCCCGCCGCCATCAAGGCCGAGTTAGACCGCTACTGCATTGGCCAGAACCACGCGAAGAAGACCTTAGCCGTCGCGGTTCACAACCACTACAAGCGCATCATCCACGAGCGGAAGGCCACCACCGGCGCGGCTGGCTCCACAGCCGCGCGCGAGTCGAAGGCTGATGACGTGGAAATCGAGAAGAGCAACATCCTGCTCATCGGCCCCACCGGCTCCGGCAAGACGCTGCTCGCCCGCACCTTGGCGCGCATCCTCGACGTGCCCTTCGCCATCGCCGATGCCACCACGCTGACCGAGGCCGGTTACGTGGGCGAGGACGTGGAGAACATTATCTTGCGCCTGCTCCAGTCGTGCGATTACGACGTGGGCCGCGCGCAGGTGGGCATCGTTTACGTGGACGAGATCGACAAGATCGCGCGCAAGACGGACAACGTTTCCATCACGCGCGACGTGTCCGGCGAGGGCGTGCAGCAGGCGCTCCTCAAGATGCTCGAAGGCACCATCTGCAACGTCCCGCCTACCGGCGGCCGCAAGCATCCGCAGCAGGAATACATCAAGGTGGACACCACCAACATCTTGTTCATCTGCGGTGGCGCGTTCGTGGGGCTGGACAAGGTCATCCAGCGCCGGCTCGGCAACCGCGTCATGGGTTTCAGCGCCGCGCCGCACCCGCTCAGTTCCGTCGAGAAGCGCGTAGTGCTGACGAAGGTCGAGCCGGAAGACCTGCTGGGCTTCGGCTACATCCCCGAGCTGATTGGCCGCCTGCCGATGGTCACCGTGCTGGAGGAACTCACCGAGGAACAGCTGGTCACCATCCTCACCGAGCCGCGCAATGCGCTCGTGAAGCAATACGGCAAGCTTCTCGGCATGGAAGACGTGACGCTGGAAATCACGCCCGACGCGCTGCGTGAACTCGCCGCGCTGGCCATCAAGAAGGGCACCGGCGCCCGCGCCCTCCGCGCCTTGCTGGAGAAGCTCATGCTCGACGTGATGTATGACATCCCCGGCGACGACGATGTGGAGGCGGTGAAGATAACTGCGGCCGTCGTGCGTGGGGAAACCACGCCACTGGTCCAGCGCCGGCCCGCGCAAGCGGCGGCGTAGCTTTAGGAGCGCGGACGCCAACGTCCGTGCTTCTTCACCCCACCGGCAGCGTGATGGTGAAGGCCGTGCCTTTGCCCAGCTCCGACTTTACCTTCACCTCGCCACGGTGCGTTTCGATGACGCGGGCCACGATGGCCAGGCCCAAGCCCGTGCCTTTCGCCTTCGTCGTCGCGAGCAGAGAGCTGAAGGCCCTTTGCTGCTGCTCCTCCGTCATACCCGCACCAGTGTCCGTGAACTCGATGCGCACATGCGTCGGCTCCTTGCGCGTGCGGGGCTGGCGCAACGCACGCGTGGTGATGGTGAGTCTTCCACCCTCCGGCATAGCTTCGACGGCGTTGAGCGTGAGGTTGAGGAAGGCCTGCTCCAGTTGCGTGGCGTCGCCGAGGACGGCGGGGAGCTGCGGAGCCAGCTCGCGCACGACCTCGACGCGTTGCTGGCGCAGCTTATGGCGCGTGAGCAGGCTGAGGTCGTCGAGGAGTTGGTTCACGTTCACCGGCGCGAGGCGCGGCTCCGTGCTGCGGGCGAAGTCCAGCACCTGCTCCACCACGCGGTTCAAGTGGTCCATCTTCTCGCCCATGATTTTGTTGTCCTGCGTGCGCGGGTCGCCGGGTGGGAATTTCAGGTCGAGCGAGTGGAAGAGCATCTTCATCACCGTGAGCGGATTGCGAATCTCGTGCGCGACCTCGGCGGCGAGCAGGCCCAGCGCGGAGAGGCGCTCGTTCTGCCGGAGTTGCTCTTCCACGTCCACGATGCGCTCGTAGAGCCGCGCCTTCTCGATGGCAATGCCGGACAACTCGGCGAGCGCGGTGAGGATGCGGACTTCCTCGTTCGGGAAAATGTGCGGCGCACCGCGATAGACATTCAGCACGCCCAACGCCTGCCCGCCAAAGACCAGCGGCACGCTCAACAGCGCGACCAGCCCTTCCTGCCGTGCCATCGCAACATTATGGTAGCGGCCCGAGGTCTGGACGTTCTCGTCCTGAATGGGCCGGCAGCGGCGCACCACGTTGCCGACGAGACTTTCCGCGAGGTTTAGGCGCGACTTGTTCAAGTAGGCCGCGCCCGCCCCGTGGCTGGCCCGGAGGTCGAGCCACTCGCGCTGTTCGTCCAGCAGGAGCAGCGAGGCCATCTTCGCGTCCATGAGCTGGCAGGCTTCGCGGGTGATGACGCTGAGGGCATCGGCGAGGTTGAGCGTGGAGTTGATGGTCTGGCTGACGCTGGCTAGGGACTCGAAGAGCCGGGCCTTGAGGCGAAGCTGTTCGTAAAGCCAAGTGTTCTGAATGACGCGCGCGGCTTGCAGCGCCAGTTCCTCCAGCAACGACTGGTCGTCCGCCGTAAACGCGTCGGCACGCTCGGAGTCCACGTTCAAGACGCCGCGCACCTCGTTGTTGAGCAGGAGTGGCACGGCCAGCTCTGAACACACGCCGGGGCGCACGGCCACATAGCGCGGGTCGCGGGTCACGTCGCCGACGCGCGCGGGCTTGCCGGTGCGCGCGACCCAGCCGGTGATGCCCACGCCGATGGGGAGCTTGAAGTCGGCGAGGTCCGGCGGCAGGCCGTGCGCGGCCTGAATTTCGAGGAAGCGCAAAGTCGGGTTCACCAGCACGACGGAGCCGCTGGATGCGCGCATGAGCCGCACCGCCTCGCGCAGGATGAGCTGGAGTGCCTCCTGCGCATCGAGCGTGGAGTGGAGGACGTGGCCGACCTGGTTGAGCAGTTCGAGCCGCTCGCAGCGGGCGCGGAGTTGTTCGAGTTCAGTGCTCATCAGCGCAGCCGCTGCGTCAGCACGATGCCGACGGCGGCGAAGAGGACTGTCGGCGTCCAGCCCGCGACCCAGCCGGGGACGTGGCCGCCGGTGCCCAGCACGAGCGAGAGTTTCGACAGGACGAAGAACGCAAACCCGATGCCGATGCTCGCCGCCACACCGATGGCGACGTTGCGCCGGCCCGGCGCGGCTCCGAACGGCAGCGCGAGCAAGACGACCACGAAGCAGGTGAACGGCACGGCGAGCCGACCGTGGAACTGGGTGCTCAACTCGTCCGCCTTGCTGCCGGTCAGGCGCGGGTGCAGCCGCTGGTAGTCGAGAATTTCGGCGAGGCTGAAGCGGAGCTTCTTCGCGGCCCGCACGGCGCTCAGGGAGTTGACCTTGATTTCGCTGCGGATGAGGCGCGGCGATTCATCCAGCTCGGGGAACACCATGAGATTGGTGCGGGTGCGGAAGGGGTCAATGTTCGGCGGCTCGTAAGCCCACAGCTCGGCGTCGGTGAAGTGCCAGACGCCGTTCGTGTAAGCGCCGCGATTGGCGAAGAGGATGCGGCGCATGCCGTCGTGCCCGGTCCACGTCACGTTCACGCGGAGCATCTCGTGCGAGAGCAGGCCGTAGGCACCGATTTTCCACTCGTGGCCGGCCACGTCGTTGTTGAAGTTCACGTCGCGTCGCCACTGGAGTTCGGTCTGTTGGTCGAGCTTGGTTTGATAGCGGTTCAATACGTCGTCCTTCGCCTCCTCCGCGCGCGGGCCGATGATTTCGCTCGCGACAAATAGCGCCACGCTGAACACAACGCCCACCACCAGATACGGCGCGGACAGCCGCCACAGACTTACGCCTGCTGCGCGGATGGCGACGAGTTCGTGGTGCTTGCCGTGCTGCGCCAGCGCGTAGAGGAGCGCGAGCAGCAGGCCCATCGGCAGCACGGTGGGGAGCAGTTCCGGCAGCTTGAAGACGTAGAACTCCGCGATGTCCCAACCGTTGAGGCCCTTGCCCTGGAGCATCGGCAGCTCATTCATCAGGTCGGCGGAGACGAAGAAAATGAGGAAGCCGCCCAAGCAGTAAAGCAGGGGAATCATCAACTCGCGCAGTAGGTAGCGGTCGAGCAGGCGCATCGCGGCAGAGCGTAGGGGGAGAAATCAGCAGTCAGCAATCAGCAATCAGCGGTCAGCAGGGCGAGGTCCGTCCGCTCACCCCTTTGGCTGCCCTCTGCCCGCCGTTGCAGAAAGCTGCGCGCACAACCACAGTCCGCACCCAGATGACGCGACATTCTTATTTATTCTCCGCCACCGAGCGTTGGCTCTGCATCGGACTGGCTGCGTGCGCGCTGGCTTCCGTTGCTGGCGCAGCACCGGGCGAGGTGAGCTTCACGCGGGACATCGCGCCGATTCTCGCCAAGAAGTGCATCACCTGCCACGGGCCGGAGAAGGCAAAGGGCAATTACCAGCTCCACAACTTCGCGACTTTGTTGAAGCCCGGTGCGAGCAAGTCCGCGTCCCTCACGCCCGGCCAGCCGGCGAAGAGCGAACTCTTCCGCCTGCTCACCACGACCGACGCCGACGACCGGATGCCGCAGAAGGACGACCCCTTGCCAAAGACGCAGATCGCGCTCATCGAAAAGTGGATTCAGCAGGGCGCGAAGTTCGACGGGCCGGACGCGAAAGCACACCTCGCTTCGATCATCCCGCGCGTGCCGCATCCGAATCCGCCAGCCAGCTACGCGCGGCCCGTGCCCGTCGCGGCGCTCGCGTTCAGCCCGGATGGCAAACAGCTCGCGGCCAGCGGCTATCACGAAGTTACGGTCTGGGAGTCGGCTACCGGTAAACTCCTTCGCCGGGTGAAGAATCTGCCGCAACGCATTCAGGCGCTCGCGTGGCATCCTCAAGGTCAGTGGCTCGCGGTCGGTGGCGGCTCGCCCGGTCAATCCGGCGAAGTCGCACTCGTGGACGGGACGACCGGCGAGGTCGCGAAGGTGCTCGCGACGACGATTGATACCGTGATGACGCTGGCCTTCGCGCCGGACGGCAGCCGGCTCGCAGCAGGCGGCTCGGACAACGCCATTCGCATTCTCTCCGTTCCCGATGGCAAGGAACTCCGGCTCCTTCAGCAGCACGCGGACTGGGTGCTGGGCCTCGCATTCAGCCCCGATGGCAAGCACCTCGCCAGCGCCAGCCGTGACCGGACGGCGCGGGTCTTCAACCTCGAGACGGGCGGCCTCGAGGCCAGCTACATGGGCCACGAAGCGTCCGTGTCCGGCGTCGCGTTCACGGAGGATGGCAAGTCCGTCTATTCCTGCGGGCGCGACAGGGACGTGCATTACTGGCCGGCGAAGGACGCGAAGAAGCCCGGCAAAATCTCGGGCGCGGAGAGCGAGTTGTTCCGCGTGCTGCTGGCGGGCGACCATGTGTTCAGTTGCGGGGCGGACGCACAGGTGCGGCAGCACAAGCTCGACGACCGCTCCCTCGTCCGCGCTTTCACCGGCCACGGCGACCGCGTCTATGCGCTCGCCGCGCACCCGCCCGGCAAGTGGCTGGCGAGCGGCGCGCACAACGGCGAGGTGCGCGTGTGGAACTGGGAGGATGGCAAGACAGTATCGAGTTTCATCGCCATGCCGTAGCAGTGCCCCGGTTGGCGAAACTTGTTTCAATCCCGCCGCTTGCATTCGCGTCCACTCCTCACTAGAAAACTGGCGAACCAAAAACCTTTATGATCCGCATCCCTGGCGAACCCGGAAAAGACCTCTGCGACAAACATCTCGGCATCACCCGCCGCGACATCCTCCGCATCGGCGGCTCCGGCCTCATGGGCCTCTCGCTCGGCGGCGCGCTGAAGCTCCAGGCCCTCGCCAACCCCGCCACCGGTGGCCGCGGCTGGGGCAAGGCCAAGAGCGTCATCATGATTTACCTCCAGGGCGGCCCGTCGCACCTCGACCTGTGGGACCCGAAGGACAACGTGCCCGACAACGTGAAGTCCGTCTTCGCGCCGATCGCTACCAAGCTCACTGGCGTCAAATACACCGAACTCCTGCCCAAGCTCGCGCAGGTGAACGACAAGTTCACCATGATCCGCTCGATGAGCTACACGCCCAACGGCCTGTTCAACCACACCGCCGCCATCTACCAGATCATGACCGGCTACACGACCGACAAGGTCAGCCCGTCCGGCCAACTTGAGCCGCCCAGCCCGAAGGATTTCCCCAACTTCGGCTCGAACATCATCCGCCTAAAACCGCCCACCGAGCCGATGCTCCCGTTCGTCATGTTCCCGCGCCCGTTGCAGGAATCGAACGTCGTGGGCAAGGGCGGCAACGCCGGCTTCCTCGGCAAGGCCTACGACCCCTACACCCTCTTCCCCGATGGCGATGACCTCGACATGACGAAGATGGACAAGATCAAGGTGGACGACCTCAACCTCCGCCCGGATATGTATTCCGTCCGCCTCCAGCGCCGGGGCAAACTCCGCGATGAGTTGAGCAATGCCATGCCGGAGATCGAGAAGGCCGTCGAGAACTACAACCTCGACGAATACTACAAGCAGGCGATGAAGCTCATCGTCTCCGGTCGCGCCCGCGAAGCCTTTGACCTCAACCAAGAACCCGACAAACTCCGCGACCGCTACGGTCGGAACACCTTCGGTCAAAGCTGCCTCCTCGCGCGCCGCCTCGTCGAGGCCGGCACCCGCGTGGTCGAACTCATCTGGCCCAAAGTCGCCAACTCCGACCGCCACTCGTGGGACGTGCATGTCGGCCTCAACGACCGCATGAAGAAAGACAGCGCCCCGCTCCTCGACGCCGGCCTCTCCGCCCTGTTCGAGGACTTGGATTCCCGTGGCCTGCTCGCCGAGACGCTCGTCGTCGCCATCGGTGAGTTCGGGCGCAGCCCGGTGAAGGGCGTGAGCACCAGCGGCAACGGCAACAGCGCCGACGGCCGCGATCACTGGCCGTATTGCTACACCAGCGTCATCGGCGGTGCGGGCATCAAGCGCGGCTACATCCACGGCGAGTCCGACAAGACCGGCTCCGCGCCCGTGACCGACCCCGTCCACCCGGCGGAACTCCTCGCCACCATCTATCACAGCTTCGGCATCGACCCGGAGACCATCGTGATGAACCACCTCAACCAGCCGCGCGAACTCGTGAAGGCCAAAGCCGTCACCAAGCTCTTCGCGTAAGCCGGTGGCACAGACACTCCCCGAAAGGCCGCGCTGCTGCGCGGCCTTTCTTTTTGAAACCCCGCTTGCTCCTCACCCTTCGTGGGCTAGGCTGCGCGTGTGACTTTCCGATCTACTCTCGTTCGTCGCGTGTGCGCCGTCGGCTCCGGTCTGCTGCTGGCCGTCAGCACCGCCAGCCTGTCGCTCCTCGCCGCTGAGAAATCCAAATCCCCCACCGTGTCCACCAACGCCCCCGCCTCGAAACCCAAACACACCAATCGCCTCGCGCAGGAGAAGTCGCCCTACCTCCGCCAGCACATGCACAACCCGGTGGACTGGTATCCGTGGGGCGAAGCCGCGTTCAAGAAGGCGCGCGACGAGGGCAAGCCCATCCTGCTCTCCATCGGCTACTCGACCTGCCATTGGTGCCATGTGATGGAGCGCGAGTCGTTCGAGGACGAGGCGGTGGGCGAGTTCCTGAAGAAGCATTTCGTCGCCATCAAGCTGGACCGCGAGGAACGTCCAGACGTGGACAAGATTTACATGACGGCGGTGCAGGCGATGGGGCAGGGCGGGGGCTGGCCGTTAAACGTCTTTCTCACGCCGGAATTGAAGCCGTTCTACGGCGGCACTTACTTCCCGCCTCAGCCGAAGTTCGGGCGGCCCAGTTTCATGCAACTCCTCGGTCGCATCTCCGAACTGTGGGTTGAGAAGCGCAAGGACCTCGAAGAGAGCGCCGGACAAATCGCCGTGCAGCTCAAGAGCCTCGGTGAACACGAGGCGAGCAAGGACGCCGTGCTCGCGCCCGCCGTCATCACGAACGCGCTCAAGCAGCTCGTGACGGGATACGACCCGCGCCACGGCGGCTTCGGTCGCGCCCCGAAGTTCCCGCGGCCTTCGCAGCCGGCGTTCATCTTGCGTGCGGCGGTGCGCGTCGGCGACGAGGCAGCAGTCAAGGCCGTGCTTCACACCTGCGAGCGCATGGCGGCGGGCGGGATGTATGATCAACTCGGTGGCGGCTTCGCGCGCTACTCGGTGGATGAGAAGTGGCTGGTGCCTGCGCCCAGCGTCAGCAGCACATCGCCGGGATGCAGCCGCCGCGCCAACATATGCGCCGCCGCCTCCAACCCGCCCACGTAGCGGGCATCCGGATGGCGCATCGCACCAATCAGATCAGCGCTGGTGACTTGCGCAGCATCGGTCTCGCGCGCGGCATAGATGTCGCTCATGACCACATGGTCCGCGTCTGCAAAGCTGGCCGCAAAATCCACAAGCAACGCCTGCGTGCGGCTAAAAGTATGCGGCTGAAACATGGCCCACAACGGGCGGCCGGGATAGC
>CAMBZO010000063.1 GCA_945872195.1 Akkermansia muciniphila
GACACGGTGCGCGAGGCCAACCGCCGCATCGAGGCCATCACGAAGGCCGACCCGCAGCTCGCCTTCATCAACGTCTTCCCGCACATGATGGGGCCAGATGGCACGCCCAAGCCGGACATCTTTGTGGAGGACAACCTGCACATGAACGAGAAGGGCTACGCAATTTGGAAGGAAGTCGTGGGGCCGTTTCTGAAGTAGTCGGTGGTTTGCCGCAAAAGGGCGCAGAGCGCGCAAAGAAAGCAATCCCGGGCAGTTCTTTGCGTGCTTTGTGCCCTCTTGTGGCTAATTAGTTTTCAGCTTCTCCCTCGGCCCGTTGAGCGATCGCCCAATCCACGTATAGCGCACGCACCAGTGGTAGCTCGCAAGCAGCACGACCAAGTTCACCGCCATGATGAAAGCGAACTTGAGCCAGCCGTTCACCGGCCACTTCGCGACGAGGACTTGCAGCCAGAGCACCAGCGGCATGTGCACGAGGTAGCACCAGTAGGAGGCATCCGCGAGGTAGCGCACCCACGGCCGGTGCTGACCCACAAAGCGCATGAACCAGCCGGTCACCGCGAAGGTCAACGCCCACGCATAAAGTGCCGCTGCGGCCACAGCGAGCAGTTTGACCTCGACGTAGTGACTGTCGGCGGGTTTGGCCTGCGCCAGATGACACCCGCCCAGCGTGGCGAAGGCGATCGCGGCCACGGCGAAATAGGTATTGAGCCCATTGCGCAACTCGTTGAGTTGATGCCGGCGGCGGTGCAGCCACCAGCCCACGATGAAGAACAGGCCATAGTAAACCACGGCCCGCCCGGCCGGCAGTAACCGCAGACCGGCAGCATCGATTTCCCCCAGCATCGGTCCGCCCCAGAGGCAAAGCGCAGTCGGCGGAACCAGCAGCAGCGGCTTCAATCTTTGTGCGATGAACCAGTCAAACGCCGCGTCCAGCCGCGGCAGCCACGCAGCGAGTCCCAGCTTGCGCCCGCTCCAACCTGCCAGCACCGCACCGCCGTAGAGGATCAAAAGCATTTCCAAGAACCACAGATGGACGGTCGGGATCGAGAGCAGGGTGAGCTCGCCGTATTGCGGTCGCACCGGGCGCGGCACGGTCCGGAGTTCGCTCCAACCCCAGACCACGATGATCAGAGGCATCAGCGTGACCATGCCCAGGAGGAATGGAATCCCGATGCGTTTCCAGCGCTGCTTCAGAAAGTCCCTCGCCCCGAGCCGCTGCCAGAGCAGGTGGCCAAAGAAGCCCGCGATGAAAAAGAAAAGCTGCATTCGAAAGCCGTGGATGACCCCGACCATCACATCGAACCCGAAGCTCCGGCTCACGTCCCGGGTGATCCACGGAATCTCCAGCGTCATGAATGACAGTGCCGCGTGCAGGACGATGCCCAAAAACATGGCGGCAGCGCGGAGGTTGTCCAAGGCGTGGACGCGCTCTTCGCGCGGATGCGGCGGTGGGGTGGCGAGGGTGTCGGACATGGGAGTCAGGCAGCAGCGATTTGCGCCGCAGGGTTTGCGACAGCGCAGGCGGAGTCAAAGTGAAACATATGGAAATTCGCGTGGCGACCCGTGAGCCGAGGCGGGAAAATTCCTGCTCGCACAGCCGCATCGTGTGCCGATAGTTTTCCGCCGTGATTTCAACGAAAATCTTCGGACTGACCGGCGGTATCGGCATGGGGAAGAGCGCCGTGGCGCAGTTGCTGGAGCGGCGAGGGGTGCCAGTGGTGGACACGGATCTGCTGGCCCGCAAGGTCGTGGAGCCGGGGCAGCCGGCACTGGTGGCAATTCAGGAGATGTTCGGCGCGGCGGTCATCGACCCGGACGGGGCGTTGCGGCGCGACGAGTTGGCGCGGCGGGTGTTCGCCAGCGACATCTCGCGAAGGCAGCTTGAGGCGATTCTGCATCCGCGCATCCGCGCGTTGTGGCAGGCGCAGGTGGACCAGTGGAGGGCGGACGGCGTGCGGCTCGGTGTGGTGGTGATCCCGCTGCTGTTCGAGATAAACGTGGCGAAGCAGTTCGACAAAGTCATCTGCGTGGCTTGCTCGGCGGCGACGCAGCAGCAGCGGCTGACAGCGCGCGGATGGAGCGCGGAGCAAATCCAGCAGCGCAACGCGGCGCAGTGGCCCACCGAGAAGAAGCTGGCGCAGTCGGACTTCGTGATTTGGACAGAGGGCGGGGCGGAGGTGACGGTGACGCAGGTGGAGCGGCTGCTGGCGGGGGTGTAGCGGGCGCAGGTGAGAAAGTGGGAAAGTGGGAGGGCGAGACGGACCATCTTCTCACTTTCTCACCTGCTCACCTGCTCACCTGCTCTACTTCGGTGCGACTAATTTGGGGAACTCCGGATGGGCGCGGAGGGGGATGTAGTTGGTGTCGCCGGCGGCGAGGGCGCGGAGGTCCTGCGCTGCGGGCGCTTGTTTGAGGCGCGCGTTGCTGTGGTGGATGGAGTTGCTCAAGGCGCCGATCGCGGCGTTGGTTTTGCGCTGGAAGGTGAGGAGTGCGCCGAGGTCGTAAGAAAGCTCGGGGCTGGTGGGATGCAGCTTCACGAGGCGCTGCAACGATTCCTCCATCTTCACGACGTTGCCAAGGATTTGATAGGTCTGGAGCGCGGCTTGGAGGCTGTTGTTGTCGGCCAGCGGGTCGGCGAGGATTTGTTCGCAGAGCGGCAACAGCCGGGTGACGGAGAGCTGGGCCTTGGCGGTCTGGCCGAGCTGGTTGTAGGCGTGCGTGACGGGCAGGAGCACGGCCGCGTTGTTGCTGCCGGTTTGAGCCAACGTGTCGAGGACTGCGACGGCGTCGTTGGTGCGGCGCGATTGGGCGAGCGCGGCGGCGTATTGGAGGCCGACTTGAGCGTTCGCGGGGTTGGCGCGATAGGCTCCATCAAGCTGGATGAGTTTGTTCTGTGCTTGTTCGGTCGTCCTCTGCATTTGCTGGTTGGCACCGATCTGCTTGCGGACATCGAGGAGTTGCTCGATGAGGCCCTTCGCCGAGGCGTTGTTCGGGTCCAGCTTTTGGAAGGTGCGCGCGATGAGCAGCGCGTCGTCGAACTTGCCCAGGCTCATGAGGAGGTTCGCGTAGCGGAACACGGCCTCGGGGCTGAAGGGGCAGAAGGCGAAGGCCTGACGGAAGGCGAAGTCGCACTCGCGGATCATGCGCTGCTGCTCGGCGAGGTGGCGGGACTGGCCGGCGGCATCGCCGCGCTGGGCGCATTCGTTGCCCTTGCGACCGGCCTCGTTGATGCGCCAGAAGTAAACGCCGGCGATGGCGCTGCGGAGTTTGGAGAAGGCCTTTTGCGCGTCGTCATCGCGGACAAAGCGGGAGTCGGGCTTCACGTCAACGCCGTCCACTTTGAGGTTCTCGTAGTTGCGCTTGATGTAAACCTGCTCGGCGACCCGGCAGATGTTGGAGACGGAGGTGTCGTAGGTGAGCCAGTTGCCGATGAGGCGCTCGGAATACTTGCTCCAGAACTGGTGGTCGCGGTCCACGACTTCCTGCGTCATCTCCACCAGTGGCTGGCGGTTGATCTTCATGATGATGCCGGAGGGGGTGAGGTGCGGATACATCCACTCCAGCGGGAAGCTCTCCTCCACGTAGAAGTCATGGTCGGGATTTTTGTCGAACATGACTTTGGTGAGCAGTCCGTTGATGGCCATGACGGCGACCTGGCCGCTGACTTGGATGCGACCGGTGGCCTCGTCGTAGCGGACGTCCTCGCCGGGTTTGATCTGGCGCGGCTCGTTGGGAAGCTTTTGGTCGTGGTCGAGACGGCGACGGGCGTCCTCGACGTATTCGGAGAAGGCTTTGGAGGAGTCCTCGACGGTCGCGCTCTGGATTTCGAGGTCGGGATAGACGCCGCCTTCGCTCTTTGAGATGGCGTCGGGGTAGGCGGTTTCGAGGAGGATGCGGTTGAGGCGAATGCTGGCCCAAGTGAGGTCCTGTCGGGCGAAGCGCAGCATGCGCGAGTCGAGTTTCAGGTGGCCGAAGCGGTCCGGGTGATAGAAGGGCGCGGGGGAATTCTGGAACTGTTCGCGGCGTGCCTGCTTGGCTTTCTCGCGTGCGTCTTGGATGGATCGCAACTTTTGCGCGGTCTCGGCCTGCACCCGGGCGAGGGTTTGCTGGAGCATCTTCACATCGGCCTTCTGCTGCTGGGCTTGATTCTGGATGGAACTTTGCAATTCGTTGCCCTGCTGGGATGCCCTGGCTTCGGCCTCGGCATACTCGGCGTGGATGCGGTGCAGGTCCTCGAAGATTACCCAGCGCTGGGACATCTCGCGCTCGATGAGAGTATTGAACTCTCTGGCCAGCGCCTTGCGGAGCGCGGCTTCACTCCCGCTGGCGAGAAGCGCGCGGGTGTCTGGTGTGAGTTGCTCGTGCAGCCACTTGGAAAGCGGGTCTTGCGCGGGACCGGGTGTGAGTCTGGCAGCGAGGGCCTTGACGTTGGTGAAGTGCTCCGGCTCGAAGAGGGAGCTGCCCGCGCGGCGCTTGCGCTCGACGGCCTTGCCGATGTTGTCGCCGAAGAGTGAGTCGAGCGGCTTGGCGGGCGAGTGGAGGAGGCCGACGAGTTTGGCGAGGCCGCCGGTCTCGTAGGGCTGACCCTGGGCTTTGGCGTTTCGTGCCTTGCTGCCGAGGACGATTCCTTGCAGGTAATCCACCGTGCCGGCAAAGAACGGCGGATCCTTCTGGTTGCTACGGTTGTAGTGGGATCGGATATACATGAGGTAGGTGGCGTCCGCGAGGGCGTTCTGGGTGATGAGATAAACGTCGCGCCGGTCGAAGTCCGGGTTGTGGCGCTGCTCTGGCTTGATGAAGCTCTCGCAGAAAATCATGTAGGTGGGGCAGAAGCGGCCGGGGTCCGTGCCGCCGTAGAGCACCGTGTCCCGCGTCATCTCCGGGTAGGTGAACTTGGCGCGGGCGGGATCCTTCTGAGCAGTCTCACGTTCCTTGCGGTCATAGCTGAGGTTGCCTTTGCTGTCCTCGAACGGGGGCGTGAACATATCGTGGCCAAACCAGTAGCCGAAGCGATGGCCGCGCTGCTCGTTCTCCGCCCAGTGCGAGAGGATGGTGTGCGCTGGCAGTGCGCAGAAGAGCGCGAGCATCAGCGTCACCGGCAGACGCGTGCGTGCGAACAGGAAGAGGGCGATGAACGCCACGGACAGGCCCATGCCGAATTTCGTGGTGAAGATGGCCAGCGGATATTCCACCTTATTGATGTCGTGCGCATACCAGGCGACCGCGCCAGCCAGCGAGCTGCCGATGAGCAGCCATCGGCGGAACACCGCGTAGTTCGCCACCGCCGCCGCTGCGATCATCGCGAGGCCGTAGCCCACCAGCATGGAGATCGGCACGTAGGAGGCGGTGAAGAACACCTTGTTCAACCCCTGGCTCTGCCGGTCCGGCGGCGGGTTCAGTAGGTAGATCAGCATCAGCGAGAGGAACAGGAACACCGTCGTCAACCCCGCCAGCCAAGCGCGCTCGGGCCGCCCGCCCGCGTGTCGGAAAAACAGGAAGGGGATGATGCCGATGAGCAGGAAGACGTAGCCGCAAATCATGCCGGGCACGACCGGTCGGTATTCTGCGAAGTTCATCGTCAGCTTGAGCAGGCAAAAGAAGCCGTAGAAGGCTGAGATTACCCCGAGCCAGACTTTCTCCTGCGGCTCGATGCGGCGGTAGAAGATGACGGCCAGCGGGATGAGGCCGATGACGAGCAGGACCAGATTCATCTCCTCGATCGAAGCCTCCACGTAGGTCTGTATCTGGCCGAAGAAACGATCGAGACCCGAGGTGGGGTTGCCCTTCTCGTATTGGCCGCGCGTCAGCGCGTGCTTGAAGCCCTCGATGGTGCGCGGGTAGCCCCATTGCATCGGCGGGGTGGTCATGCCCGCCAGTGGCATATACAGGTAGAAGCCCGCGCCCAGCCCGAAGGCGATGGCCATGCCGAAGGCTGGCACGAACTCGCTCCCCAGCTTGCCGCCCGTGTGGATGAGCAGCGCGCCCGTCACGACGATCGAGGCGAGGCCGATGATCACAAACGACTTCACATACGCGAGGTTGAACCCGGAGTCCGCGATGCCCTTCACGCCGCCAAAGGCCACCAGCATCCCGATGCCGGCCAGCATGAAGATTACTATGTTGCCGAAGAACACGTCGCGCCCCAGCTTCGCGTCCCGCGCGAGCACGGCGACTTGCAGGCCCAGCACCGCCACGAGCAGCGTCTGGTGGTTCGTGAAACAAATGCCCAGCCAGAACGACGCCCACCAGATGTAGCGCGACTGGTGCGGCGCGTGCATCCAGCGCATGATCGAGACGAGCATCAATACCAGCGACAGCACGCTGATCGCATACACCTCCACGATGACCGCCTGGCTCCAGAGGTAGCCGTTGAAGGCCATCACCATCCCGCCCACGTAGCCGGACATCATACAGATGCCGTTGCGCACCTTTGACTCGATGCCCCGGAGAGTCTCGAAGCCCTCGATGATCATCGCGCTGCCCCGCGACACCATCATGCTGAGAAGTCCGCACCCCAGCGCGCCGCAGATGGCCGAGGCCAGCGCCACGCGCCACGCGATGTTGTTGAACGGGACCAACTCGCAGATCAGCCAGGTGAAGAGCGTCCAGACCGGGTAGCCCGGCGGGTGCGGCACGCCCGCGTAAAAGGAGCCGACCGCCAGCTCGCCGGAGTCCTCCAGCGTCAGGTCCGGCGCGAGCGAGAAGTAGTAGCCGATGAACACCACGAGCGTGGTGATGGCGAACGTGAGCCAGTCCACCGCTTGGAAGAGCGGGGCCACCGGACTCGGTGCCGGGCTGGCGGCCTTCGCGGCGGACGCGGCGGAAGCCTTCGGCTTCGGCTCGGATTTTTTTGGACCGTCAGACTTCGGCAGTTCGGCGCTCATGGAGTGAAATTCAGTTGGCCTTGCGGGCCGAAAGAGAGCCCATACTTGAAGGCGAGCGAAGGGGCTTTGTCCATTCCAAAAGCGGGCCGGAGCAGCGTCGAGCTTCCCGTTGCGCCGGGATCACCGAAGCGTTGTCTGAGTCTGAATCTGCCGTGCGGGTGGTCATTGGGAGTGATTGACAGCGCGACTCGAGAACTGTGCGAAGGAATTGCTTCGGGTAAATCCCTTAGCCGCCGCCGTGCTCCGTGATTGCCGCCCGCCTTCAGCCATATTTATAGCTGCCCATCCGTGGTTCAACTCCCCGCATCAGTCCCGATACCCCGCGGGGTGCCGCTTGTGCCAGTCCCACGCCGTCGCGACGATGTCCTCCAGGCTCGGGAACTTCGGCTGCCAGCCCAGCTCGCTCAGTGCCTTGCCTGCGGCGGCCACGAGGCGCGGCGGGTCGCCGGGCCGACGCGGCTGTTCCACCGCCGTGATGGGCTGTCCCGAGAGTTGCGCGCACGTCTGGATCACCTCGCGCACCGAGTAGCCCGAGCCGTTGCCCAGATTGAAGAACCCCGCCTTGCCCGGCGCGAGCGCGAGGATGTGTGCCTGCGCCAAGTCCACGATGTGGATGTAGTCGCGGATGCAAGTGCCGTCCGGGGTCGGGTAGTCCGTGCCGAAGATCTCGCACTGCGGGCGTTGGCCCAGCGCGACCTTGAGCACGTTCGGGATGAGGTGCGTCTCGATGCGATGGTGCTCGCCGAACTTCCGGCTCGCCCCGGCTGCGTTGAAATAGCGGAACGCCACGAACTCCAGCCCGTGAATCTGGTGATACCACCGCAGCATCGTCTCGAACATCAGCTTGGATTCGCCGTAAGGATTCACCGGCCGCTGCGGCAGTGACTCATCCATCGGCATCGTCTCCGGCACGCCGTAGGTCGCGCACGTCGAGCTGAAGACAAACTTTCGCACCCGCGCGGCCACGGCGGCGTCCAGCAAGTTCAGCCCATGCGCCACGTTGTTGCGAAAATACTTCCCCGGGTTCTGCATGGACTCGCCCACGAGCGCATGTGCGGCGAAGTGAATCACCGCCTCCACCTGCGCATCCACCACCGCGCGCGCCACCAGTTCCCGGTCCGCGAGATCGCCGAGGATGAACTTCGCCCGGGGGTCCACCGCCGAGCGATGGCCCTCGCTGAGATTATCGAACACCGTGACCGTGTTCCCCGCGTTGAGCAGTTCCTCCACGCACACCGAGCCGATGTAGCCCGCGCCCCCGGTGACAAAGACATTCATGGGCACGGAGCTTAGGCAAACGCCCCTGCCCGCTCAATGCCAAAGCCGCTGGGCCTGCGCTAAGAAACTGAGATGTGCCCGTCCACGCGCTGCCCTGCCTTTGCGCTTGCAAAGCCCCTCCTGCCGCGCACCCTCTGCGCCCTCTTATGCTCAAAGCTGGAATCGTCGGTCTGCCCAACGTTGGCAAGTCCACCCTGTTCAACGCCGTCACGCGCACCCGCAAGGCCGAGGCGGCGAATTACCCCTTCTGCACCATTGACCCCAACGTCGGCGTCGTCACCGTGCCCGACGAGCGGATGTATGTGCTCCAGAAGATCGCCAAGACCAACGTCGTCATCCCCGCGGCCATCGAGTTCGTGGACATCGCCGGCCTCGTGAAGGGCGCGAGCGCGGGCGAGGGCTTGGGCAACAAGTTCCTCACCCACATCCGCGAGGTGGACGCCATCGTGCAGGTCGTCCGCTGCTTCGAGGACGCCGACATCCACCACGTCACCGGCACCGTGGACCCCGTCCGTGACATCGAGATCATCAACACGGAGTTGGTCCTCGCCGACCTCGAGTCCGTGAAGAAGCGCCGCGAAAAAGTCGCCAAGGACGCCAAGCGCGGCGATAAGGTTGCCATCGCTGAAGACGCCGTGCTCGCGAAGTTCGAGCCCGTCCTCGACAGCGGCAAGCTCGCACTCTCCGTGCAGCTCACGCCCGAGGAGCGGGTCATCTCCCGCACCTTCTGGCTGCTCACCGACAAGCCCACCATCTTCGCCTGCAACGTGAAGGAGTCCGACCTTGCCACCGCCGAGACGAACGCCTACGTCCAGAAAGTCCGCGACTACACCAAGACGCATCTCGCCTGCGAGGCCGTCGTCATCAGCGCGCAAATCGAGAGCGACCTGACGGACCTCACGCCCGAGGAGGCGAAGGCTTTTCTCAAAGAGCTGGGCGTGGACGAGAGTGGCGTGGGCGCGCTCATCCGCGGCACCTACCACCTGCTCGGCCTGCGCACCTACTTCACGGCGGGCGAGAAGGAAGTCCGCGCGTGGACCATCCACGCCGGCGACACCGCGCCCCAAGCGGCGGGCGTCATCCACTCCGACTTCGAGCGCGGCTTCATCAAGGCCGAGACCGTCGCCTACGACGACTTGGTGAAGCTCGGCTCCGTGGCCAGCGCGCGCGAGAAGGGCCTCTACCGGATGGAAGGCAAGGATTACGTGGTGAAGGACGGCGATGTGCTGCTGTTCAAGTTCAACGTGTAGAGTTCGGTCGAGTTCGGCCTTTGCCCTTGCCAAGGGGGGAGGGCATTTCTACCGTCCGCCCCATGGATTCGCAGTTGGCGCAATACATCCCGGTGCTGTTTCTCCTCCTCGTGGCCCTCGCCATCGCGGGCGGTATTCTCATCCTGTCCGAGATCGCCGGGCGTCTCCTCAATCGCAAGATCGCCGCGCGCACCACGCAGATGAAGGACACCCCCTACGAGTGCGGCATGCTCCCCATCGGCGGCGGCAGCTCTCGTTTCTCGGTGAAGTTCTATCTGGTCGCGATGATCTTCATCCTCTTCGACATTGAAGTGGTGTTCCTCTACCCGTGGGCGGTCGTCTATCGGGAAGTCCTCGCCCAAAACGCC
>CAMBZO010000064.1 GCA_945872195.1 Akkermansia muciniphila
GCGACCTCCTGCGTGAGCGGGAGGGACTCGGCCAGTTGGCGAGGCGTGATGATGGCCCGGGTGGCTTGGATGTGCCAGTTGTGTGTGCTCTGCATGGCGAAAAATGTCCCGTCCATGCGCTGGTTACCAACCCGCGCAGGGACAGGGGCGGGCACTGTGCCGGAACCCCCCGCCGCGTCGCAAGTTCCTTGTCGCCCTTGCGGACGCTGCCTATCTTCCCAGCGCACACGCCAATTGCTCTCATGGACAACCAAACATCTTCGCCGCGCCACTTCGCTCGCACACTCCTCCCGTGGATCATCGCGGGCGCCGCGCTCACGCTGTATCTCCTCACGCTCGCCTCGTGGGTCACGCTGCCGGCGCTCGGCCTGAACGCGCAAGTCCTCGGCTGGGACTGGTGGAACCCAAAGATTGGCCGCCCGCTCTACCACCTGCTCACGCTGCCGGTGAAGGCGCTCCCCGCCAGCGCGCAACTCTTCGCGCTGAACGCCTTCGCCGCCCTCTGCTCCGCGCTCACACTCGCGCTCCTCGCCCGCAGCATCGCGCTCCTGCCGCAGGACCGCACTCGCGACCAGCGTGCGCGCCAGGCTGACGAAACTGGCCTGCTCGCCATCCCCGCGAACTGGCTCCCGCCGCTCCTCGCCGTGCTCGCGTGCGGCCTGCAACTCAGCTTCTGGGAACACGCCACTGCCGCGACGGGCGAGGCGCTTGATCTCCTCCTCTTCGCCGCCGCCATCGCGTGCCTGCTGGAGTTCCGTCAAGGCCGCGACGACAAATGGCTCGCCCGCTTCGCGCTCGCGTGCGGCCTCGGCTTTGCAAACAACTGGGCGATGGTCGGCTTCGCGCCGTTCCTGCTCGCCGCGCTCGTGTGGGTAAAAGGCCGCGAGTTTTTCAAACTGCGCTTCCTCGGTCGCCTCGCTGCGTGGGGCGGCGCGGGTCTGCTGCTCTATCTTTTCAACCCGCTCACCGTCTCGCCGGAGTTGGGCTTCGGCTTTGGCGACTGGTTCACCGCCGAGCTTGGCGCGCAGAAGAACAACCTGCTATTTAGCCCCAAGGGCCGCGTGCTGCTGCTCTCCTTCGCCACGCTGCTGCCACTCGCGCTCATCGGCATCCGTTGGTCTTCGACCTTCGGCGACGTGAGCGCCGCCGGCAGCTTCCTCTCGAACCTGCTCTTCCGCCTGATGCACGCGCTCTTCCTCGGTGGTTGCGTGTTCATGACGCTCGACCCGGCGTTCAGCCCCCGCGGGCTCGGTGAAGGGCGCGCCATGCTGCTCTTCTACTATCTCGGGGCGCTCGTTATCGGCTACTGCGCGGGCTACTTCCTGTTGCTCTGTGGCAAAGAAGAGGAGAAGGCGTGGCAAAAACCCAGCCCGCTCGGCAAGGCGCTCAACCTCGCGCTCGTGGGCATCCTCTGGCTCGGAGTCATCGCGCTGCCGGGCTGGTTGGTGATGAAGAACCTCCCATCGCTCCGTGCGCAGAACGGCCCGGCGGTGCGCGAGTTCGCCACACAACTGGCAAAGGGCCTGCCCGGCCAAGGCACGCTGGCATTGAGCGAACAGCCCATGCACCTACTCCTCGTCGCCGCACACTTCCACGGCCAGCCGCAGCCGCACATCCTGCTCGACCCGCGGATGCTTCAACTCACCCGCTACCACCGCCAACTCGCCCGCCGCCACGCTGGCCGCTGGCCCGACCCCGGCCCGATTCCCGACACGCAGGTCATCCCGCCCATCGCCATCGCCAGCTTCCTGGGCACGCAGACGCGCTCGAATCATGTCTTCCTGCTCCATCCGCCCGTGCCTGCGATGTATTTGGAGAATCTCTGGCCGGAGTCGCATGGCTTCGTAAGCGAGCTGAAGCTCTACGGGACGAATGATATTGTCCCGCCGAGGATTTCCGCTTCAGCAGCTGCATCCGCCAGCAACTGGTGGTTAGGCGAGCAGTTCGACAAATTTGGCGGCAGTGAGCCTTCTCTTGGCAATTCGCCTGACACAGAAACGCTGCGTAACCTGTATTCGACTGCGGCTAATTCACTTGGCGTTGAGTTCAGCCGGGCGGCGAGATTGACCAACGCGGCCGCCCTCTTTGACAGGGCCGTGAAGCTGAACCCCTCGAACCTCGTCGCCGTCCTCAACCGTGATTTCAACCAATCCCTCCGCACCGGCAATCCCTCTGCCAGCGACCCCGCTAAAATCGCGCAGGAACTCCTCGGCCCCGGCCAAAGCTGGGCCACCGTCATTGCCAAGCACGGCCCGCCCGACGAGCCGAACTTCTGCTTCGCCCTCGGCCAGTTGTTCCGGCAGGCCGGCCTGCCCCGCCAAGCCATCATCCAGTTCACCCGCGTCACCGAACTCGCGCCCAGCAACCACATTGCCCACCTCGCGCTGGCCGAGACCTTCATCGCCCTCGGCGTGACCGACCGCGCCAAGGCCGCGCTCGACGCCGCGCGCGCCCGGCCTGAGTTGCGCGCCGGACTCACCGCGAGCGCGGCCGCCGTGCTGCGCCTCGATGCCCTGCACCTCTCGCAGAAGGACCGGAAAGCCGAGGCCGAGCAGGCGTTTGTGGACGCGCTCAAGAAGTTTCCGAACGACCTCCCGCTGCTCGACTCGCTTACCGAGCTCTACCTTCTCTCCGGTCGCTTCACCAACGCCCTCGCGGTGACCGATATCCAGCTCAAGGTCGCGCCCACCAGTCCGCGCGCGCTCGTGAACAAGGGTGGCATCTTCATCCAGTTGAAACAGTTCGAGGCCGCGCTCGTGCCGCTGGACAAACTCATCGAGTTGCAGCCCAGACATCCCGGCGCGCACCTGAACCGTGCCATGACCCTGATGAATCTGAACCGCCTCGACGCAGCCGCGAAGGACTACACGAAGCTCGTCGAACTCGCCCCCGCCACGCACAACGGCCACTTCGGCCTCGCGGAAATCGCGTGGCAGCGCAAGCAGAGCGCCGACGCAAAGAAGCATTACGAAGCCGGCCTCAAGCTCGCCCCGGCCGAGGCACCGGAAACCAAGCTTGCCCAGCAGCGGCTGAAGGAATTGTCCGGCCTGAAGTGATGCGGGATATGCGCGTCTCGCACGTCATCACACGGTTGATTGTCGGCGGAGCGCAAGAGAACACCATCGCCAGCGTGCTGGGTCTGCGTGAGAAGCCCGGCGTGGAAGTCACTCTCCTCTCCGGCCCGACCACCGGACCGGAAGGCACGCTGGAGCCGCGTGTCGCACAAATCCCCGGCCTGCTCACGCTCGTCCCCGAACTCGTCCGGCCCATCGCGCCCGTCCGCGACTGGCTCGCGCTGCGCAAACTCACGCGCCGCTTCCGCGAGCAGCGACCCGACATCGTCCACACGCACAGCGGCAAGGCTGGCGTGCTGGGACGCCTCGCGGCGCACGCGGCGGGCGTGCCCATCATCGTTCACACCATCCACGGCCCGAGCTTCGGCCCGTTTCAAAGCTCACTGGCGAACTTCGCCTTCCGCGCCGCCGAGCGCCACGCGGGCCGCGTCACCACGCACTTCGTCTCCGTGGCCAACGCGATGACGGAGCAATACCTCGCCGCCGGCATCGGCAAGCCGGAGCACTACACGCGCATCTTCAGCGGCTTCGATCTGGAGCCGTTTCTTAACGCAAAGAACGACCTAGCCCTGCGCGCCAAGCTCGGCATCAACCCCAGCGACTTTGTTATCGGCAAGGTCGCTCGGCTCTTCGAGCACAAGGGCCACGACGACTTGTTTGCAATCGCACCGGCGCTCGCGTTGAGCCATCCCACCCTCAAGTTCTTACTGGTCGGCGACGGTGCGCTGCGTCCGCGCTTTGAGAAGCTTGTGCAACAACTGGGCTTGGAGCGGCAGTTCATCTTCACCGGCCTGGTGCCGCCTGCCGACGTGCCCGCTCTGGTCGGCGTGATGGATGTGCTCGTCCACCTCTCGCGCCGCGAAGGCTTGGCTCGCGCACTCCCGCAGGCGCTCGCCGCTGGCAAACCCGTGATCGCTTACGACTGCGACGGCGCACGCGAAGTCTGCCGGGATGGCGAAACGGGTTTTCTATTACCCGTGGGCGACACGCAACAGTTGAAGAGCCGACTCGAACAAGCCTGCTTCGACGCGCCGCTCTGCGCCCGGCTTGGCGCACGCGGCCGCGAGCTTGTCCAAGCCCAGTTCCCCGTCCAGCACATGGTGGATGAACTGCACCGGCTCTACTTGCGGCTGCTCGCTGATCACTCGGCAATACGATGACCTTCCCTGCCAGCGCCTACCTGCTCGCCGTCCTCGGCGGAGCGCTCGCGACGTTCGCGTCGCTGCCACTTTGGCGAGCGTGGTGCGTGCGCACGGGCTTGGTGGATGACCCCGGGCAGCGGAAAATCCACAACACACCCATCCCGCTCGCCGGCGGACTCGCGGTGCTGACGGGACTGCTGCTGCCGCTGTTTGCCGGAGCGGTGGCGATGCAACTGGGTCTGCTTCCGGCCGGAGTGGTGGAAAAGATCAGCTACGGCTTCGAGAAGCGCGGCCTCCAACTCGCGGCCATTCTCGTCGGTGCGCTGGGCATGGTTCTGCTTGGCTGGCTGGACGACAGACACGAGCTGCGTGCCGGGCCAAAGTTCGCAGCACAGCTCGGCATCGCCCTGCTCGTCGCGCTGGCGGGCGTGCGCATCAAGCTGTTCCCCGAAAGCCCGCTCTCACCCGTGTTGAGTTGCGGTGTGACCGTGCTGTGGATTCTCACCGTCGTCAGCGCGGTCAACATCATGGACAACATGAACGGCCTCTGCGCTGGTCTCGGAACCATCGGCGCGGCCGCGTTCGGTGCGACCGCGGCGTTGCACGGGCAATACCTCGTCGCGTCGCTCGCGCTGATGGCGGCGGGCGCACTGGCGGGTTTCCTGCCTTACAACTATCCGAAGGCGAGCGCGTTCCTCGGCGATTCCGGCAGTCATCTCACCGGCTTCCTGCTGGCGGTTCTGGCGATTCTCCCGCACTTCTACACGGCACAAAACCCGCGTCCACTCGCCGTGCTCGCGCCGTTGCTCGTGCTGATTGTGCCCCTCGGTGACATGGTCTGCGTCATGTGGATTCGCTGGCGCGCGGGCAAGCCAGTCTGGGTGGGCGATACGAATCATCTCTCGCATCGCCTCGTGCGTTGCGGCCTCGGCAAGCCGCAGGCCGTGGCGACAATTTTGGGACTGCACGCAGCGGCCGGCGCGGCGGCGGTGTGGCTGGGCGCGGGAAGGTGAGCCTTCGTGGGTCGCGCGGTGGCCGCCGTGCATGAGGTGGCACCCGCGTCCCGCGGGTTGGTGCGGGCGTCCCGCCCGAACCACTGGCGCGCGGCGTCTTGGCGTGTGCGGCTGGCAACAGAAGCAGGGACGACTGAGTTTTCGGCGGGACGCCGAAAACAATCCGCCGGAGGCGGGTGCCACCCCCGGAAATTATTTGCGCCACTCGTCAATCACCGAGGCGATGAGCGCGGTCCAGCCGGTCTGGTGCGACGCGCCAAGGCCTTCACCGGTATCCGCGTGGAAGTATTCGTAGAAGAGGACGTTGTCGCGCCAGTGCGGGTCGGTCTGGAACTTCTCGTTCGCGCCGAAGACGGCGCGGCGGCCCTGCGCGTCGCGGGCGAAGATGTGGATGAGCCGCTCGGCGAAACCGCCGGCAAGCTCGTCGAGGTTGATGGGTGTCTCGTCCTCGGCGTGGCCGGGGATGGTGAACTTCCCGCCGTAGGCCTTCCGCAGCTTGCGCAGCGTCTCCACCATCATGAAGTTCATCGGGAACCAAATCGGCCCGCGCCAGTTCGAGTTCCCGCCCTTGAGCTTCACGATGGATTCGGCCGGCTCGTAGCCGATGCTGCGGTGGCCCAGAGCGTAGGGGTGGCGCTCGTGGTGCTTCGAGAGGCTGCGCAGGCCGTAGGGTGATCGGAACTCGCCGGGGTTCCAGATGACGCGCAGCAGCTTGTGGATTTGCTCGGGGTTCATCACGGCCAGGACGTGGACTTTCCCTTCGGCGGTGTCGAGCGTGGTGACGCAGCGTTCGACGAGGTCGGCGCGGTGCTTCAGAAACCAGTTCATATTCGCGCGGAATTCGGGGAACGGTTCGAGCCACTTCTCCTCCAGCCGCTCGATGGCGAACATCGGTATCAGCCCGACCAGCGAGCGCACGCGGAACTTGTCGTAGCTGCCGTCCGGGTGCGTGAGCACGTCGTAGAAGAAACCGTCCTGCTCATCCCACATCTCGATGCCGCCGCCGCCCATGTGCTTCATCGCGGAGCCGATGTAAATGTAGTGCTCGAAAAACTTCGTGGCCGTCGCCTCGTAAGTCTTGTTCTCCCGCGCCAGCTCGAGCGCGATGCGCATCATGTTCAGGCAAAACATCCCCATCCAGCCCGTGCCGTCGGACTGCTGAAGCGTCGTCCCATCGGGCAATTTCTCGCTGCGGTCGAGCACGGTGATGTTGTCGAGACCGAGGAAGCCGCCCTCGAAAACGTTGTTGCCCTCGCGGTCCACCTTGTTGACCCACCACGCGAAGTTCATCAGCAGCTTGTGGAAGCAGCGCTCGAGGAAATCGCGGTCCGCCTTGCCGCTGCGGACGCGGTCCATGTTGTAAACGCGCCACACGGCCCACGCGTGGACGGGCGGGTTCATGTCGCTGAACTCCCACTCGTAGGCGGGAATCTGGCCATTCGGATGCTGGAACTGCTCGAAGAGGAGGAGCAAGAGCTGCTGCTTGGCGAACTCCGCGTCCACGAGCGCGAAGGGCACGGCCTGGAACGCCAAGTCCCACGCCGCGAACCACGGATACTCCCACTTGTCGGGCATCGAGATGATCCGCTTGGAGTTGAGATGCTGCCAGTGGCGGTTGCGAATCTTGGCGCGCGACTCCGGCGGCGGCTCGGCGGGGTTGTCGCCCTTGAGCCACTTGCTCACGTCGAAGCGGTATATCTGTTTGCTCCACAAAAGCCCGGCGAGCGCCTGCCGCTGGATGCGGCGCTCGTCGGCGGTGGCGGTCTTCGGCTGAAGGGCGGCGTAAAACTCGTCGGCTTCATCACGCCGGGTCTGCAAGGTGGTTTCAACTCCCGCGAGCGGGCGCTCCATCGCCCGGTTCGTCAGCCGTAGCCGGACCACGGCGGACTCTCCGGGCGGCACATCGAAGCGGTAGTCCAGACACGCCTTCGTGCCGAACTGCTCGGGGTTCACGCAGTCCTCGCCGTGGATGAGGTGGCGGTGGAAGGCGTCCTTCACGAAGCGGCTGCGGTTCTTCGCCTTTGGGCCGAAGAGCAGTTCGTTGTTCGTGTCGTTGTTCGTGAAGAGCGGCCGGCCGCCGAGCTGCGCGTAGAGCTGGTAAGCCCCGAGGTGGTAGCTGGACGGCAGCCGCCCGATGCTCGGGCAACAGGAATCATCCGCAACGAGCGTGAGGTGCGTGCGGCTCGGTTCGCCTACGCGGATGCGCGGCTCGGGGTATTCGTCGTCACCCCACGACCACCGGTTGCGGAACCACAGGTGCGGCAGGAGGTGCAGCGGCGCGGTTTCCGGCCCGCGATTGAAGGCTTCGATGCGGATGCAGATGTCCTCGGGGCCAGCCTTCGCATACTCCACGAAAACATCGAAGTAGCGGTCTTCGTGGAACGCGCCGGTGTCGAGCAACTCCAACTCCGGGTCGGTCGGGCCGCGCCGTTGGTTGCCGTCAATCAGCTCCTGATACGGGAACGCGCGCTGCGGGTATTTGTAGTTCCACTTGAGGTAGGAATGCGTCGGCGTCGAGTCGAGGTAGAAGTAATACTCCTTCACGTCCTCGCCGTGATTGCCCTCCTTGGGCGTGAGGCCGAAGAGGCGCTCCTTCAGAATGGAATCGCGCCCATTCCAGAGCGCGAGGCCGAAGCACATGACCTGGTAGCGGTCGCAAATCGCCGCCATGCCGTCCTCGCTCCAGCGGTAGGCCCGCGAGCGCGCGTGGTCGTGCGGGAAGTAAGCCCAGGCGTTGCCATCCGCGCTGTAATCCTCGCGCACGCCGGCCCACGAGCGCTCGGAGACGTAAGGCCCCCACTTGTGCCACGGGGCGAGGGGGTCGGCGTGGGTCTCGCGGAGGCGATGCTGTTCCTTGGAGGAGTTCACGGTTGAAATGATGCGATAAGCTTGCGAGCGGCAGGCGGGCAGTTCAATGGGAATCCATCCCCGCCACTCAACCGGTTCTTGAGTTCGGATCGTGTGGCTTTCACCATCGCACCGAATGGAACGGCCACACATGACCCCGCCCGCCGGCGAGCGCCGCGTTCAGTTCGTCGGCGACAGCCTCACCTTCAAGCTCGCGCACCCACGTGCGCGAGTGTGGGCCGACGCGGGCTGGACCGCGCGCCTGCGCACGAATCTCGGTCGCGCCGCCGCCATCCGCCGCGAGGTCATCCAGTCGAAGTTCGAGAAAGTCCCGCTCGCTGGCGCGTCGTGGCGTGACTTTCCGATGCGCTGGGCGGATGGCGAATGGCAGCTCACGCTCCCGCTCACGGAGGTCGGCTGGTTCAAGTCGAAGCCCTACCTGCTCGACCCGAACGGTTTTCAGCACTGGCCCGACGGCGACAACTTTGGCGTGAGCGTCCACCCGAACTTCTATCGCACCGCGAACACGATTTACTGCGCCTTCACCCGGATGTTCGGCGACACGAAGTCCCTTGTCGCCACCGCCGACCCCGCGCGCGAGGCGCAGATGAACGAGTTGGACCGCCTCGGCTACACCGTCATCCCGCCGTCGGGAAAACTTCGCGACCTCACGCGCCAGCTCCCGCATATCTTCGACACGCTCGGCTGCCGCATCCTGCACCTGCTGCCGGTGAATCCCACGCCCACGACCTACGCGCGCTTCGGGCGCTTCGGCAGTCCGTATGCGGCGGAGGACTTGACGGGCGTAGACCCGGCGCTCGTCGAGTTCGACCAGCGCACGACGGGCGTGGAGCAATTTCAGGAACTCACCTCCGCCGTCCACGCGCGCGGCGGTCGCGTCTTCCTCGACATCGTCATCAACCACACCGGCTGGGGCTCGTGGCTGCAGGACAATCATCCCGAGTGGTTCCTCCGCAAACCTGACGGCCACTTCGAGAGTCCCGGCGCATGGGGCAGCACCTGGGAGGATTTGGTCGAACTCGCGCAACGCGACCCCGCGCTCTGGGAGCACATCGCCGAGGCGTTGCTCACGTGGTGCCGGCGCGGCGTGGACGGCTTCCGTTGCGACGCCGGCTACAAGGTCCCCGCGCCCGCGTGGCAGCACATCATCGCGCGCGTTCGCGAGGAGTTTCCCGACGCGCTTTTCCTGCTCGAAGGACTCGGCGGCGGCTGGGGCGACACCGAGGCGTTGCTCACCGAGGGCGGGATGCAATGGGCTTACTCCGAGCTGTTCCAAGAGTTCGCTCCCGCGCAAGTTGCCGGCTACCTCGGCCACGCGTTCAAGCAAAGCGAGCGCGTCGGCACGCTCGTCCACTACAGCGAGACGCACGACAACGAGCGACTCGCCAAGCGCGGGCGCACCTGGTCGCTATTGCGCAACCGCCTCTCCGCCCTCGCGAGTGTGAACGGCGGCTTCGGCTTCACCTGCGGCGTCGAGTGGCTCTGCACGGAAAAGATCAACGTCCACTCCTGCCGCGCGCTGGCCTGGGGCAGCGAGCTGAACATCGTCCCCGAACTCGCGCGGCTGAACGCGTTGCTCGCCGACCATCCCGCGTTCTTCGACGGCGCAAAGCTCACCCGCGTCAGCCCCTCCGACTCCGTCATCTACGCGCTCCGCCGCGACT
>CAMBZO010000065.1 GCA_945872195.1 Akkermansia muciniphila
GGCAACAATGATTTTTCACAGATAACCGATCACCACGATTGGGGACACAATTACATTGGTCCGTACGATCCCAAACAAACTTATAGTTCCATCATTCGGGCACAAGATATTGACACAGTTGCACCCAATTCCTGGCATTTTGGCAAGGACGGGCATAGCTATTTTCACCGTTTTATGTTACAATATATTATTGCAAACAAGTTTATCTAAGGTGGTGCTATGCGGTATGTGCTGATCGACACAGCGAATATGTTCTTCCGTGCTAGACATGGTGCTTTCCGTGCCAGTGACACCTGGGAAAAAGTAGGGTTTGCCCTGCACGTGACTTTGATGGCTGCTAACAAAATGGCTCGGCGTTTTGAAGCCGATCACATGGTGTTTGCCTTGGAAGGACGATCGTGGCGCAAGGACCAGTACAAACCCTACAAAAACAACCGTGCTGTGGCCCGTGCCGCACTCACAGAAGGCGAACTAGAAGAAGACAAGATGTTCTGGGAAACCTATGATAATCTGACTAAATACTTGAGTGAGAAAACCAACTGTAGCGTGATTCGTTGTGCTACAGCCGAAGGCGACGACGTCATAGCTCGCTGGATCGCACTACATCCCCAAGACGAGCATGTCATAGTCAGCAGTGATACCGATTTTGTTCAACTAGTAGCACCCAATGTTCGGCAGTACAATGGAATCACCGACGAATTAATCACCCTGGAAGGAATCTTCGATGCCAAAGGCAAAGCGGTCGTCGACAAGAAAACTAAGGAACCTAAAACAATCCCTGATCCGGCGTGGCTTCTGTTTGAAAAGTGCATGCGGGGAGATAGTAGCGACAATGTGTTTAGCGCCTTTCCGGGTGTCAGGACCAAAGGCACCAAGAACAAGGTTGGACTCCAGGAAGCGTTTGCGGACAAAGACAAAAAAGGCTACAACTGGAACAACATGATGTTGCAACGCTGGTCAGACCCTGACGGTGTAGAACATCGTGTGTTGGACGACTATGAACGCAACAGGACCTTGATTGATCTAACAGCACAGCCTGCAGATGTCAAGGCCACTGTGGATGCGGCCATACGTGAACAGATCAGTCACAAGGACGTGGGCCAAGTGGGGAGTCAGGGAGTCAGGGCAACATTCGGAGTGTGGTTGAAGACATCTGCGTTCTGCCCGGACTTCTGAACTTTGTGGGATTCACCGGCAAAAACCCTTGCCTCTACTATTAGTAGCGTGTTACGCAATCCGAGCCTCTATTTGAAGTGGTGAGGCTTCTGTTATGCGTTGCCCAAAATGCAGCGGTTTGGATGACAAAGTCATTGATTCCCGAGGTTCACGGGAAGGCTCCACCATCCGCCGCCGCCGCGAGTGCCTCAAGTGCGCCCACCGCTTCACCACCTACGAGGAGATTGAACATGCCGGCCTCATGGTCGTGAAGCGCGACGGCCGCCGCGAGGAGTTCAACAAGGAAAAACTTCTCGGCAGCCTCAAGGCCGCCTGTGCCAAGCGCCCCGTGCCTGCGGCCGAGATTGAGGCGCTCGCCGTGAGCATCGCCGACCGTGTCACCGACCAGTTCGACTCCGAGGTGCCCAGCCAAGCCGTCGGCGAGTTGGTCATGGCCCGCTTGCGCGAGTTAGACAAAGTCGCCTACGTCCGGTTCGCGAGCATCTACCGGCGTTTCGAGGAGACGGAGGACTTTCTGGACGCGGTCAAACACCTGGAGGCCAAACGTGATACAGCTACATTCCCACTGCCTGGTATTTGAGACGGCCAACGGCGAGCACATTCCCTGCTCCGTCGAGGACGTGAGCGTCGAGGTCATCGGCGAGGCGGTCGATCAGCTCGACCACCAGCTAGTCAAGGAGGCCGCTGCCGCCGTGCTCCACTACTTCAAGGTCGAGCGCAAGCAGACCATCGTAACCATCGGCGAGTTCACGGCCGCGCTGGAGGAAGTGCTGCGCGGTCTGGGCCTCATCGTCAACAGCACGGAGCCGAAGCCCGCGCTCGCGCTCGCCGGCCCCGTGGCGGAGACGAGTCTGGATGAGCTTGCGGAGGAAACCGGCGACGGCGGGGAGCTGCTCTTCTTCCCGCGCCTGCGCGAGGAGATGCGCCAGCAACTCAGCCAGTCCCCGCGCCTCGTGCGCTTCAACGGCCTGCACGACTGCGTGAAGCGGCTCGTGGGCGCGCGCCGCTGGGGCGGCCGCTGCCGCACGATGAGCGACCAAATTGTGGGCTACCTCCGCCAGTGCCTCGACGAGCACCACCGGACGGACTGCGCGTTAGTCGTGAGTTGAGGACGGCTGGCACCGATGGATTGCCCATGAGCAAAACCCTCTTTGAACGCATCGCCGCGAAGGAGATTCCGGCGAACTTGGTTTACGAAGACGAGCACGTTATCGCCTTCCGCGACCTCCACCCGCAGGCGCCCACGCACATCCTCATCGTGCCGCGCAAGCCCATCCCCCGCATCGCCGAGGCCACGCCCGCCGACCACGCGGTGCTTGGCCACCTGTTACTGAAGGCGGCGGAAGTCGCCAAGCAGGTTGGCCTCGCGGCGAACGGCTACCGCCTCGTCATCAACAACGGTCCCGACGGCGGCGAATCCGTCCCTCACCTCCACTGCCACATCCTCGGCGGCCGGCCGATGAGCTGGCCACCGGGGTGATTTGAGCAGCCAGCAAGCGGGAGGAGAAAGCAATCGGTGTTCAGTAATCAGTCCGGCGCGCTGCTCCCTCCACCCACTGAACACTGAACGCTTTCCCTCCAACTCTCAGGGATTCTCCCGCAGCCAGAAGCGGATGGCTGTGGCCTGTGCGTGCTGCGGGCGAAGCTCCAGCAGGCGCAGGTAGTGCGCGCGGGCCTTCGCCGGCTGCTTGAAGTTTTGCGAGTGCAGGTTGGCGAGGGCGAGGTGCGCGCTCGCGTCGTCAGGGGTGTTCGCCAGTAACTTCTCCAACTCCGTGGCCGCGTCGCGCAGGAAGCCGCCGCGCTGGAGTGCGAGGGCGAAGTTGAACCGCGTGCTCGCAGAGGCCGGGTCCAGCGCCAGCGCGGTCTCGTAGGCGGCGGTGGATTTTAACAGGTCGCCCATCTGTTCGGCGACGATGCCGAGGTTGTGATACGCCTCGAAGAACGCACCGTCCGCACGGATGGCGCGCTGGTAGGAGGCGAGCGCGTCACTGTGCTTGCCGTTGCGCTGCATGGCGAGGCCCTGTGCGAAATGCGTCTGCGCGTCTGCGCGTGTGCCCGGCGTGGGCGCGTCCGGCGTGAGGTAGGTATAGCGCGGGCCGGTCCAGCCTGATGCGACGTGGTCGCCGATGCGTGGCGGAGCCGGCGCCGGCGCGGGCTGTGGCGGCGCGGGCAAGGGCGGAGGCTTCACCGGGACAATGGCCGGAGGTTCCACCTTCGCGACGGATGCGACTTGGACGGGCTTGGCGGGAGCCGGTTCCGGCTTCTTCGGCACGACGACGATTTCCGGCGGCGGCTTCGGCAAGGGTGGCGGCAGCACCTCGGGCTTAGGCGCGACCACGAGGGCGGGCGGCGGGTTTGTGGCCGGGACGGGGACGAGCTTGGGCGCGGGCGGCTTGGGCGAGAGTTCCGCTTCCAAGCTGGCGACGATGCGCTGGATGGCGTCGAGGTTTTCCACCGCTGGGTTCATCGCGAGGAATGCTTTGTATTTATCGAGCGCGAAGGGCCGTTGATCCACGGGCTTGCGTGGCAGATAGAAGTGCGAAAGGAGCGCCGCGTTAAAGAGCGCGGGTGCGTAATTCGCCTGCTGCTGCACGGCGCTGTTGAAGGCGTTGAAAGAGTCGGCAAGCCGCGCCGGTGTGCGGTGGAGCTGCACGATGCCCAGGGTGTTCCAGACTTCGGGCTGCTTCGGGTTCAACGCGAGCGCGGACTTGAAACTCTTTTCCGCCGCGTCGAACTGCCGCGCGAGCATCTCTGCGCGACCGCGCTTGAGCCAGCCGTCTCCGACCTTGGGCTGCAACGCTGTAAAGGCGGCGAACTGGGTCGCGGCGGGGGCGGGTTGCTTCATGTCGATCAGCAGGCAGCCGAGATTGAAGCGCGCGGGGGCGAGGTTCACGTCCACGTCCAGAGCCTTGTGATAGGCGCGGAGGGCTTCATTGGGACGGCCCGCGTTGTGGTTGGCGAGGCCCAGATGGTTCCACGTCTGGGCGTTGCGCGGCAGCAGCACGGTGGCCTCCGTCAATGGCGCGATGGCCTCGTTGAACTTGCCCTCGTTGAGGAGTCGTTCGCCGTCGAGCAGCGCGCGCGGTCCCGGCGGCGTGCAGGCAGCGAGGACCACCAGCAGCGCGAGGGGAAGGAGCCTTCCGACTGCGACACACTTTTGATTGGTCAGCATCGTGTCCGTCGGTAACATCCGCCGCTCGCAGTGTCAAGAAACCCACAGGATAACGCCGGGAAAGGCTGGTTTGCGGAAGCAAACTGGCTCGCGGACGAGCGTGTGGAAGAATCCCAAGCTCCAAGCTCCAAACACCAAGGTTCAATTCCATCACGCGCGGTGCAGAGCCGTCGTGCGCTTGGAATTTGGAGCTTGGTGTTTCTGTGGGGCTTGGAGCTTGGAGCTTGGAGCTTTGCGGCTGCGCCGCCGATCACCGCCCCGCCGCAACTCCCTCAAGCCCGCGTCGTCGTCGTGCAGGACGCGCTGGCGCTGGAATCCTTCACGCCGCGGCCCGACATCATCCGCAAGATGGTGGAGCGCGGCCTCCTCGCGCACACCGGCAAGACGACCCTCGCCGAGGCGTGGCGCAGCGTGGTGAAGACCAACGACGTCGTCGGCCTGAAAGTTTTCTCCGCCCCCGGCCACACGAGCGGCACGCGGCCCTCCGTTGTCGCCGCGGTCGTGGAAGGCCTGCTCGCCGCCGGCCTGCCGCCCCAGAACATCGTCATTTGGGACCGGCAGCTCGTGGACCTGCGCATTGCCGGCTACTTCGAGCTAGCCGAGCGCTACGGCGTGCGCATCACCTCCGCCGCCAGCGCGGGCTGGGACGACCAGTCGTATTACGAGAACTCGCTCCTCGGCAACCTCGTCTGGGGCGATTCCGAGTTCGGCAAAAAGGGCGACGGCATCGGCCGCAAATCCTACGTCGCCAAGCTCGTCGCGCGCGACCTCACGCGGCACATCAGCATCGCGCCGATGCTGAACCACAATCTCGCCGGCGTGAGCGGCCACTTTTTCAGCCTAGGCTTCGGCAGCGTGGACAACACGCTGCGCTTCGAGTCCACCAGCCGCGCGCTGGCCGAGGCCGTGCCGGAAGTCTTCGCGCTGCCGGCCATCTATGACCGCCTCGCCCTCTGCATCACCGACGCGCTCATCTGCCAGTATCAGGGCGAGCACCTCACCCGCCTGCATTACGCCACGCCGCTGAACCAACTGCGCTTCTCAAAAGACCCCGTCGCGCTCGACTCGCTTTCCGTCGCCGAGCTCGAAGCCCAACGGCAGAAAGCCGGCATCCCGTTCACCAAGTTTTCCTCCGACATCTACAAGAACGCCGGCCTCCTGCTGGAACTCGGCGTGAGTGACGCCCGGCAAATCCGCGTCGAGATGAAGTAATTTTTACCCATGCCACTGCTGGAAATTTGCCAACTGAAAAAATCCTACGTCACACCCGACGGCGGCACGCTCGTGGTTGTGGACGTGCCGGAGTTCAAGTTGGAGGCACAGACGCAGGTCGCGTTGAGCGGTGAGAGCGGCTCGGGCAAGACGACCTTCCTCAACCTCATCGCCGGCATCCTCGCGCCCGACACCGGCTCCATCCGACTCAACGGCCTCGAACTCGCCGGCCTGCGCGAGTCCGCGCGCGACCGCGTGCGGGCGACGACGATTGGCTACATCTTCCAAACCTTCAATCTACTCCAAGGCTACACCGCGCTGGAGAACGTGCTGCTGGGCATGAGCTTCGGCCCCGGCGCGGACCGGGAGTTTGCGAAGACCTTGCTCAAGCGCGTCGGGCTGGACGCGAAGTTGAACCACCTGCCACGCCAGCTTTCCACCGGTCAGCAGCAACGCGTCGCCGTCGCGCGTGCGCTGGCGAACCGCCCCAAGCTCGTCCTCGCCGATGAACCGACCGGCAACCTCGACCACACGAACGCGGGCGAGTCGCTCAAGCTCATCCGCGAAGCCTGCCGTGAGAACGGCGCCGCGCTCCTGCTCGTGAGCCACGACCGCGAGGTGCTGGCGCAGTTCGAGAGCGTGCAGGAGTTGGGAAAATTGAATCGTGCGGCAAAGTAACATGACTCTCCCCCTCATCGTCGCTAAGTCGCTCCGCCAGCACCTGCTCTCCACGGTGGTGACGGCGGCTTCCATCGCGCTCGCGGGCGGGCTGCTCATGGCCGTATGGGTCGTGAAGACGCAGTCCAACGACGCCTTCACCAAGCAGAACGCGGGCTTCGACGCCGTGCTGGGCGCACGCAGCGCGAAGCTCCAGCTCGTGCTCAACGCCATCTTCCACCTCGAAGCTTCGCCGGGAAATCTTCCGTGGACCGACTACGAGGACATCGCGAAGAACGCCGCCGTCGCCCTCGCGCTGCCCATCGCCGTGGGTGACAACTACCGCGGCTACCGGCTCGTCGGGACCACCACGAACCTCTTCTCCGTCGAGCACGCACCCGGTCGCAAGTATCGCGTCGCGGAAGGCGAGGAGTTCGCCGCTGGCTACATGGAGGCGGTGCTCGGGAGCTTCGCGGCCCGGCAGTTGAAGCTCAAGGTGGGCGACAAGTTTCATCCGTATCACGGGCTGAACTTCGACGAGAAACAGAAGCACGAGGAACTCTACGTCGTCACCGGCATCCTCGAGCCGTCGAACACGCCCGCCGACCGCGTCATCTGGATTCCGCTCGAAGGCATCCAGAACATGAAGGGCCACGACGCCAAGAGCGCCGCCGAGATCAGCGCCGTGCTGGTGAAGCTCAAGAACCCCATCGCCGGGCGCGGGCTGGAGCTGATGTATAACAAGCAGGGCAACCGGCTGACGTTCGCGTGGCCCATCGCGCAGGTGGTCGCCGAGCTGTTCGGCAAAATCGCGTGGTTTGACAAGGTGCTGGAACTCGTCGCGTGGCTCGTCGCCGCCGTCGCGACTGGCTCGGTGCTGGCGAGCATCTACAACTCGATGAACGAGCGCCGCCGCGACATCGCCATCCTCCGGGCGCTGGGCGCGCGGGCCCACACCATCTTCCTCGCCGTGGTGCTGGAGTGCGCAGCCATCGCAGTGTTGGGCATGATCGCGGCGTTCGCCGTGTATCTGGGTATCACCGGCGTGGCCGCCCACATCATCCGCACGGAGACCGGTGTGGTGCTCAACGCCTTCGCGTGGCATCCGATTCTGGCGTGGGCACCGGCGGCGATGATTGGCCTCAGCGCGCTGGCGGGAGTGATTCCGGCGGTGAAGGCGTATCGGACCAACGTGGCGGAGAACTTGGTGCCGGTGTCGTAAGAGCGAAAGGAGCGCGGCCTTCAGGCCGCAGAAACGTGCGCGCGCCCGAGGACTTTCGGACGCGCCCATCCGGTCCGGCCTTCTGCGGCCTGAATGCCGCACTCCGCTACGGCCGCAGCCACTTCACGAACCAATCCACCGCCGCCTGCCGCGCTTCCACCGTGACCTTGTGGCCAGTCTGTGGCTGGAGGATGACTTGCAGTTTCGCCTCCGCATCGGCGGCACGGTAAGCCGTGCGCGCGGCGGTGAGGCACTCGTTCACACCTGGCAAGGGCGTGCGCGGGTCGGCGTCGCCATTAATGACCAGCAGCGGGCGCGGAGCGATGAGCGGGAGCATCGCGGGGCCGTCGAAGGGGCCGTAGATGCCGGGGACGACGCGGTCGTAGAAGCGGCGCACGAACGCGGCGTTCACCGCTTCGCCCTCGTCCTTCGCAGCGGCCTCGATGGCGGGCTTGAAGGTGTCCACGCGCGAACGCCAGCTCTCGTTGTCCAGCGCCCACTTGAAGCTCTGCACCCCGATGCACGGCACGACGACGGCGATGCGCGGGTCGGCGGCGGCGGCGAGGTAGCCTTCCATCCCGCCCTTGGAGAACCCGATGAGGCCGATGCGCGCGGCGTCCACGTCGTCGCGCGTGCCGAGGTAATCCACGAGCCGCATCACGTCCCACGCCGTGTCGTAGAGGAAAGGGAGCTTCTTGCTGCCGAACCACGCGTTGAGCATCGCCTCGTGATACTCGGCGGAACCGCTGCCCGCCTTCGTGCGCGCGCCGTGGTGCCGCCCATCAATCGCCACCGCGAGGAAGCCGCGCTTGGCGAGGTCGTGCAGCAGCGGCAACTGGTTCTCTTTGTTCGCACCCGTGCCGTGCAGCACGATGACAACGGGCCGACGCCCTTCCGCCTCGCCGCGTTTGACCAGCAAGCCCGGCACGCGGACGCCCGCCTCTGCAGCGAAGGAAAAGTGCGTCATGCGCAAGCCGTTCGTGCCGGTGGGCGGTTTGACTTCGGCAGCCAGTTGGACGCGCGGTCGGTCGAGGAGCTTGAGGAAGGCGGCGCGGGTGTCGCCGGGTTCGGCTCCGCTCGCGACGCAAACGGAGCCGACACAGAGGAGGAGCAAGAGTAGTGAAAATGAGGTGACTGGCGAAGAGTTCGGGTAAGTAGCTTTGGCCACGCGCAAAGGCTGCCAGACATCTCCCACGCTTGTCAGGCTGGAACCAGACCAGCGGGCAGGATGCCCCAAGTTGGAACTGTGTCATAAGCAACTCGGAGGTGAACGCGGAAATCCTGATCCTAACCCTGCTCCGTTGAGGGGAAGTGTAGGAGCAGAATTACGAGCAGGAGCGGAAAGGCACTTGGTAGCGAGAAGGTGGATATGTGCCTCGCTCTCCACTTCCTGAATTAGCCCTTCCAACCCGCCGTCCGTTTAGGGCATTTTTCAAACCATGAACGCTCTTCACCTCTTCGTTGCCACTGCCTTCATTGCCGCAGTTCAATCCGTCACCGCCCAAACGCCCGAGTGGATTTGGCACGCCAACGGCGGCAAAGCCCCCGGCAACAACGAGCGCCGCTTCTTCCGCAAGACCTTCACCCTCGACGCCAAGCCCACCAAGGCCACGCTCGCCGCCTCCGTGGACAACGAGGGCACCGCCTTCGTCAACGCCAAGTCCGTCGCCACCATCGTCTCGTGGGAGCAGGCCATTTCCGTGGACGTGACGGCCGACCTCAAGGCTGGCGAGAACATCCTCGCCCTGCGCGGCATCAACGAGGGTGGCGCGGCGGGCGTCGTCGCGCGGCTGGAACTCACCTTCGCCGACGGCAAGAAGCAGTCCATCGTCACCGACCTGACTTGGCTCGCGCACAACGAAGATGTCGTCGGCTGGCAGACGGCCGGCTTCAAGAACCAGGGTTGGGAGAAGCCCATCTCCGTCGCCAAGCTCGGCGCGGGTCCGTGGGGCGACGTGTTCGGCGGTGGTGGTGCGAAGGGCGCCCCCAAGGCCGCTGGCGGCAAGCGCGAGGCCACGCCCGTCGCCGCGCTCTACACCTTGCCCGGCTTCAAGACCGAGTTGCTCATCAGCGGCGAGCCAGAGGAAGGCTCCTGGGTCAACCTCTGCAAGGACAACAAGGGCCGCCTCATCCTCAGCCCGCAATATCGCTCGAACAATCCCGACGGCGGCCTGCTCCGCGTCACGCTCGGCGCAGACGGCAAGGTCGCCAAGCGCGAGTTCATCGCCAAGCCGCTCTACGACGCGCAGGGCATGTGTTTCGCGAACGGCGCGCTCTGGGTCGTCGTGAACAAATACTCGACCTCGTTCGCCTCCGGCCT